>DATICR010000175.1:0-9750 GCA_035456745.1 Ignavibacteriaceae bacterium | reverse complement strand
TCTTTTGCTCATATAAAACTCCGGAAGAAAATTGGCAAGGAGATAATCCTTTTAATTCGCATATACATGCTATGGAGGTGAAGTCGAGAAATTAACTTTCCCGACCAGATTAACCTAATTTCTCTTTCAAATACCTGGTAGCATCACCAACAGTATTAATCTTCTCTGCATCCTCATCAGGGATTGATACCTGAAATGCACTTTCAAATCCCATTACTAATTCAACAATGTCAAGTGAATCTGCACCAAGATCATTAGTAAAAGAAGCTTCGGGTGTTATCTGTGACTCTTCAACACCCAGTTTATCAATGATGATTTCCTTTACTTTAGCTTCTACATCCATCTTTGTAACTCCTATATTTTATTTCCGTTATGTAAATTAATAATAAATTGTTTAAAATAAGATAAAATTTTCACATAGTCATACCACCATCAACCGCTATTACCTGACCGGTAATATAATCAGCCTCGGGACTGCAAAGAAAACCTACCACCTTGGCTATATCTTCAGGTTCTCCCATCCTCCCCAGCGGAATGTTTCTCAGTAAGGCCTCCCTTTGTTTTTCATCCAGTTTTTTTGTCATACTGGTTTCTATAAAACCCGGTGCAACTGCATTTACTGTAATATTTCTTGAAGCTAATTCTCTGGCCATAGCTTTTGTAAAACCAATTACACCAGCCTTTGAAGCTACATAATTTGCCTGCCCGGGATTCCCAATCAGCCCAACTACAGAGGCAATATTGACGATCCTTCCATATCTCTGCTGAATCATAGGTTTTAGAATAGCCTTTGTATAATTAAAAACACTCTTTAAATTAGCAGCTATAACATCGTCAAAATCTTTCTCCGTCATTCTTAAAAGAAGATTATCCCTTGTTATACCGGCATTATTAACAAGGATGTCAATACCGCCGAGCTTTCTTATTGCTTCATCGACTGTCTTCTGTGCATCTTCGAGAGAAGTTGCATCTGCTTTAAAACCATATATTTTAGTGTCAAGGCTTCCGACTTCCTTTTCAAGTTCTTCAGCACATTCATCACACGTATTGTATATAAATGCTACATCCGAGAATAAAACACCGCAGCAGCTTTTTGCAGCTAGTTCTTTTACTATTGCCCTGCCAATACCTCTCGTACCACCTGTAACGATCGCTCTCTTAGTTTTTCTTTCCATTACTTTTCTCCCGTTTTAACCCTTCCAGGTATTCATTTTTATATTTCTCCAGTTCCTTAAATCCTTTGGCTCCGAAAAAGTGTCTTAATTCATTTTTGCAGGATTCAAATATAGTCTTTTCTCCGATATGATTACGATTACACGATTTTAGTCTTTCAATATGCTCATCATCGATTGTGAGCATATTTTCATAGATTGTGAGAGGAAATAATATACAATAAAGCGGTTTGTATTTCCACTGATAATCACCCTCTTTAATGGCAAGTTTCTGCAATACGCAAAGCCCGTTCTTGTCAAGGAAAGTGCATTTGTCATTATGTAATTCTGTTCCTACAGCCATTCCTGACTCAAAATCCTCATCCTTTTCCGGTGGCTCAAACCATTTATCAGAATTCGATGTCTGAGACTCGTCTAATAAGGGAAGGATTTTATCTTTGAGTCCCATAATCTTTTCAAATTCTTTATAATCAGTATAAACCCCATAATTGCAACATTCACCACTGCATGTGCAACTAAAACTAACTGTAAAGATTTTAGGGTCTATCCCTATCCCGTTTATTTCTTTTTTGATTTTATTGGTCATCAGAGATATTTCTCCACATCAGAGTATTTATCTATTCCAAAACATTTAACATCTGTATTGATTCTCTTTACAAGTCCCTGAAGTACCTTCCCGGGTCCGATTTCGTAAAATTCTTTAATCCCATCATTAATCATATTTCTTATAGTTTCTTCCCACCTCACAGGTGAAGTTACCTGTTCATAAAGATATTTTTTTATATTTTCTTTGTTACATTCTGGGGATGCAGTAACATTTGCATAAACCGGGATTCTCCCGTCATATATATAAGTATCATCCAGCCCTCCTTTTAAGGCTGCTCTGGCAGATTCCATTAAAGGTGAATGGAATGCACCACTTACTACTAGTTCCTTAACTTTTGCGCCCTTATTCCTGCAAATTTCCATTCCTTTTTTTACCCCGTTAACAGATCCTGAGATTACTACTTGCCCGGGAGAATTAAAATTTGCACATTGACATACCTCATCGACCGATGTTGCCTTGCAGCATTCTTCTACAACTTCCGGTTCAAGACCTATTATTGCAGCCATTGTCCCTTTTTTCTCTAACCCTGCTGATTGCATAGCCATTCCACGAAGTCGGACTAATTTTACTGCATCATAAAACTGAATAGCATTTGCACAGACGAGAGCCGAATACTCGCCCAGTGAATGACCTGCTGCAGCATCTGGATGGAGTGTTCTTATAAGATTTGCAAGTATTACACTGTGAAGAAAAATGGCCGGCTGGGTGAACTCGGTTTGTTTTAATTGTTCCTCCGGTCCATTAAACATTATATAGGAAAGATTTATTCCGATGGCATCATCTGCTGTCTTTATCATTTCACGGGCTTCAACTGAATTTTCAAACAGATCCTTCGCCATACCTATATACTGCGAACCTTGACCCGGAAATAAAAACGCTATTTTACTCATTAAAAATTTTTAGGATAATGGCACATAATTTAATCCATTGACCAGACTACATAACTTGCACCCCAGGTGTAACCTGCTCCGAATGCAGAGAAGATTAATTTATCACCTTTTTTAAGTTTTCCGGCACGATAATAATCCACAAGGCACGAGGGAATGGTTGCGGCAGTCGTATTCCCATACTTATCTATATTAATCATCACTTTTTCTTGTCCAATGCCCATTCTTTCTGCAGTCGCCGCAATAATCCTTAGATTGGCCTGGTGGGGAACCAGGTAGGCTATATCGTCGGAAGTCAGATTATTTTTTTTCATTATTTCATATGAAATGTCTGCCATTCCCTTAACGGCAACTTTGAAGACTGCTTTGCCATCCTGATAAAGGTAATGCATTTTTTTATCTACAGTTTCGTGGGATGGGGGATTAAGGCTGCCTCCGCCCTTCATATGCAGAGCACCTTTTCCTGAACCATCAACTTTTAAAATGGAATCAATCAGGCCTAAACTCTTATCCTCGGTAGGCTCCAGAAGCACAGCAGCACCTGCATCACCAAAAAGTATGCAATTATTCCTGTCCGTATAATCCACTATCGAACTCATTTTATCTGCACCAATAAGCAAAACTTTTTTATATTTTCCGCTTTCTATCAGTGAACTGGCAGTCTGGAATGCAAATAAAAAACCCGAACAGGCAGCGGATAAATCAAAGCCCCATGCATTATTTGCACCTATATTATCCTGCACGATACATGCTGTGGCCGGGAAAAACATATCCGGAGTTACGGTTGCAACTATAATGCAATCTATCTCATCCGGAGAAATATTATACTTTTCGATTAAGTCTTTTGCTGCTCCGGTTGCAAGATCACTGGTTGCGCCATTTTCCAGAAGTCGTCTTTCCTTGATTCCTGTTCTGGTAACTATCCATTCATCCGATGTATCGACAATTTTTTCGAAATAGGCATTATCAAGTATTTTATGGGGGACATACATACCAATAGCTGTAATCACCGCATTATTTGTTTTTACTGTCATCTATAAATTTCCGGTTTTAATAGAATATTGTTTTATTGAATTTTCAATTTTTCCCTGGAGATTCTTATCATACATCTCTTTGGCTTTAAACACCATATTTTTTATTGCCTTTGGTGTACTGGAACCATGACCAATAATACTAATTCCTTTAACTCCAAGCAAGGGAACACCTCCATGCTCCTGGTAATCAAGTCTTTTTAAAGCTTTTCTTAGTACACCTTTTGCAATGCCAATTCTGATTTTATCAATGATACTTTCTCTTGCAGTTTCTGATAATAAGTATCTTAATAATTTTGGAACAGCTTCTCCGAACTTAAGAATTATATTTCCTACAAATCCGTCACATACAATGACATCAATTTTTCCTGTAAGTATATCTCTTCCTTCAACATTTCCAATAAAGTTAAGTGAAGATTTTTTTAGTAATTTTGCAGCTGCCTCCGATGTTTCATTCCCCTTTCCCTCTTCCTCGCCAATGCTCAATACTCCAACCGTCGGGTTTTTGATTCCCCCGATTTCGCTGGCATAGATAGAACCCATTATGGCGTACTCGAAAAGATGCTGTGGTTTTGAATCCTTACCGGCACCAACATCATATAAATAACATGTACCATTTACATTGGGTATTTCAGCTCCAATTGTAGGTCTGCCTACACCGGGAATTCTGCCAAGCAGCAAAGTTGATGCGGCCATCATTGCACCTGTGTTTCCCGTACTCAAAAAAGCATCAGCTTTATTATCACGGACTAACCCTGCTCCAATTATCAGCGAAGAATTTGGTTTTGATTTTAAGGCATTGGTTGGATTATCACCCATTTCAATAACCTGGTCAGCATTAATGATCTTATCCTTATTGAAGGAAATATTCTTTTCCGAGATAATTTTATTAATTTCATTTGATTTTCCAACCAGGTATAAATCTATATCTTTAATTTCTTCAAGAGCCTGCACTGCACCAAGAATATTATTAAGGGGAGCAAAATCTCCCCCCATAGCATCTACAATTACTCTGCATTTACTTCTGTTAGGTTCAGAACTGTTCATTAAAAAGATATATTATTAGATTTAGCTTTTGGGTATAAACATTGATTTTTCATTGTAATACCCGCAGGAAGGACATGCACGGTGGGTCATTTTTATTTCACCGCAATTTGAACATACTCCAAGTGACGGAGCGGTAGCTTTGTAATGTGTTCTTCTTTTATCTCTCCTGCTCTTTGACCATCTGCGTTTCGGATTTGGCATTTATTTATCCGTTTCTAATTAGTGTTTAATTTATTTTTTAATTCTTTTAATGGGAGCCATCTTGCATCGGTTTCATGTTTCTTGCAGGAACAGTCTCCTTCATTCAGATTTTTTCCGCATTTGTAACAGAGACCTTTGCAATCTTCGTAGCAGAGTCTTTTCATTGGTAACGATAACACCGAAAAATCTCTTACATCATTGGAAATATCAATTATATCTGCTTCCGGCGACAAATAGATTATATTATCTGATTCACTTTCAACGGGCTCTACTCCGAGAAAATAAACCATTCTATAATCTGCGTTCAGGGTTTTGATAAAAGATGTTGTACATCTGTCGCATTCAAATATGGCATTTGCTAATATAACTGAATCAAGAATAATCTGATTGTGAGCCTTTTTCAACTCGACATCAACTTCTACATTTCCTTCAAATGGTACTTCTAAACCAATTGATGTCACCGGCTCTACGAATTTGAAATGATGTGTCCCATCACTCAGATTCGAAATCTTTATTTTCATCGTGAATTCTCACAATCTTTACAAAAAAACGATTTGAAATATACCCATACTTGGATATATAGTCAATAAATTTGGAATGCACTTTTATGGTCTGTGCCCTTTCTTTGCGAAGGAAAGGGTAAATTTTCCATTATGACTGTCTAATAATCATGATTTGAATTTAGTGAATGCAACCATTTTAAAATCAAGTAATAATTATCCGGACATAATTATCTCGTTTACTCAGGTTAAATCTATAGTATATAAGAATTATATGCCTTAAATTAAAATCGTAATTTAAATAATTTTTGACCGTAAACTGATGCTTGTTGTTAAACATTTAACAAAAAAATATAAAAATGTCGTTGCTGTTAATGATTTAAGTTTTACGGTAAATGAAGGGAAAATATTCGGACTTCTTGGTCCAAACGGTGCCGGCAAGACAACAACTATTAGAACGGTATTAAATATTATTAAACCAACTTCTGGTGAAATAAGTTTTTTTAACAGGTCGATTTCAAGTGACTTTTTTAATCAGATCGGTTATCTGCCGGAAGAAAGAGGATTGTATAAAAAAAGCAGGGTTAATGAGGTAATTCTTTATTTTGCTGTTCTAAAAAATATGCCCCGTTCCGAAGCACAAAAACAAAGTAATTATTGGCTGAGTAAACTGGAACTGGAAAAGTACCGTAATAATCGAATTGAGGAATTATCTAGGGGGAATCAGCAGAAAGTTCAATTCATAACTTCTGTAATCCACAATCCAAGATTATTAATTCTTGATGAACCCTTCAGTGGATTTGACCCTATCAATCAGCAGATAATTCGTGAAACAATTTTATCTTTCGTAAATGAAGGAAAACTGATAATCCTGTCCACACATTTAATGGATATGGCAGAAAAGATGTGTTCAGATATACTTCTGTTGAATAGTGGTAAGGAGGTATGCAGTGGCCCTCTGTCTCAACTCAAAAAAAACTTCGGCGGGAATGTAGTTGAACTTGGTTTTGAAGGAAATAACGAATTGATAAAAAATTTATCTTATGTAAAGGCAATAGACAATTATAACAATTATGCAGAAGTTCAACTGGCAGATTCTATCGAGCCGTACATTTTTTTAAGAGATATTGCAGGAAAAATAAAAATAAACCACTTCAGAATCATTGAACCTACTCTTAATAAAATATTTATAGATATGATTAAGCAGAGCACTTAATTGATAAAAAAAGTTTTTGAAATATCTAAATGGGAATTTCTTGAAAAAGTTAGAACCAGAGCATTCATATTATCACTGATAATAACTCCCGCACTGGTGATTCTTATCTCCATTGGTGGAACCTTCCTTTCTGCATCTCAGGAAGAATCGACAAAAGCTATCGGGATTCTTGATTCATCAATGACTTTTTATCCTTCTCTCTCCAAAATACTTGAAAATTATAAGCTGAGTAACGGACAACCTGCATATATCGTTCTTAATCTGTTTCAGCCGGCTGAAGATTTAAATCAAAATATGAAATCTGCCGATAATGAGGTAACTGGTGGAATCCTGGCGGGATATTTACTGCTCCAAATAAAGGATAATGATTCTATTAATGCGGAATATAGAAGTAAAAATGCCGGCAATTTTAAGGATGTTCAAAGAATAGAAAATGCTATTGAAGAAGTAAGACTCAGAATCAGTTTGATCCAAATTGGCATTAACCCTGATCTAATTAAATCGGCTGTTAAAAAAATAAACGTCAGTGAAATTACTGTTAAGGAAGGGAAGGAAGCTCAAAAATCCGATTTTCTAACAGATTTTTTGTCCTCAATTATTTTTATAATGCTTCTTTTAATGATGATCATTTATTCAGGCCAAATGCTCGTGCGCAGCCTGGTCGAAGAAAAATCAAACAGACTTATAGAAATATTGGTTTCAAGCTGTACTCCCGAAGAATTAATGGCAGGTAAAATAATAGGTCTTAGTGCACTTGGATTATTCCAGATGTTAATCTGGGCCTGTATAGGGATGGCCCTTGCGGGCAGTTCTATGATTCCAGTATCAGCTTTTAATAATATTCTGATAATGCTGGTTTATTTTGTGCTTGGATTTTTATTTTATACAGCGTTATTTGTAGGAATCGGATCAATAGTAACAACCGAACAGGAGGCACAACAGATAACAAGCTACCTGAGCCTGATTCTTGTTCTTCCAATTGCTGTTTCAGCAACAGCAATATCTAATCCGGACTCGGTTTTCGTTCAGGTATTATCTTATATTCCGCTTACTATCCCCGCTGTTATGCTGTTAAAAATCAACGTCGTTAATGTTTCAACAATTGAAATTATGTCCACTATATTAATAATGATAGCTTCCATTTATATTACAATTTTTGTTGCATCCAAAATTTTCAGGATCGGAATTCTTTCGTATGGGAAAAAACCGGGGTTTAAAGAACTGATTTCCTGGATAAGAGAGAAATGATTTGAAGTGGGAAAATGGTTAATCAAATACATTATTTCTAATTAAAGAGGAACAGTGCTTTTCATCGCTTCATTTTTCGCTGCAATAATACCAATGTTCATCTACTTGATGATAATCTGGCGAATCGACAGATATGACCGGGAACCATTCAGCCTTGTTTTAATTAATTATCTTTATGGTGCAGTTGGAGCAATAATTATAGCAGTACTCGGAAGCGGATTGATTTCATTTTTGCTTTCAGGTGTTATGGATGACGCACAAATTGTTTCCCGGGTAGAGACTATCCTCGTTGCACCTCTGGTTGAAGAAACAACTAAAGGTTTTTTCCTTTTTCTGATGGTAGCTAATAAAAAATTTGATAATATGACGGATGGAATTGTTTATGGAGGTGCGATTGGCCTCGGTTTCGGAATGACTGAAAATTTCTTCTATTTTATTTTTTATTCTCAGACATTTAATGACTGGCTTAGCATAGTAATAATAAGGACTCTGTTTTCTGGTGTAATGCATTGTGTCTCTACGGGAACCTTGGGGGCTTTCCTTGGTTATGCAAAATTTAAACCAAAATTTATTAAAATTACTTTCCCCTTATATGGACTGGGAATAGCAATCTTTATACATTTTTTGTGGAATCTCTCTGTGAGCTTTGAATCGACAACAATTCCCGGATTTTTATTTATGATTGTTACAATTGCTATATTTATTACGGTTTTTTCAATTTCCCTTTTGGCTGAAAAAAGAATCATATATAAAGAACTTCTTACTGAAACTGAAGCGGGAGTAATTCCAAATGAGCATCTTTTTATTTTGAATTCCGGTAAAAGAAATAAACCTGGCTGGATTGATGAAAGCATCCGTAAATTATATATTAGAGCAGCAACTGCTCTGGCATTCAGGAAAATGGAGGCACGTAGTTCAAGTGGTTTGAGTAAAAATTATTATTTAGAGGATATTGAACACTACAGAAATTTTATCCGTAAATTACTTTCAAATTCTTAGTTTTCTAAATGACTAAATCGAATTCTTGTATTTGTCTTTTTCCATTGTTTCCTTTTTCAGAAACCTCAAAGACCGCCTTATCCGGACAAATTAATAAAGAGGATTCTACACTTCTTTATTCAATTCTATATGAAAATTATTCCGAAGTTCTGAACGAAATAAAAGATAATTGTAATGTAATTTATACTTTGCATGAAAAGGATAATGAAGGAATCTCCTCTGAGTTAAAAGAGAAAATCTCAGATGTTTTTCTGATCAATTCTCTTAACATAAATAGTGAATTCAAAAATTTAAACGATAAATACTTTAAAAAATATCATAATAATCTTATTATTTTTTCTCATTCTATAGGAGTCACTCCATCAGATATTAAAAAGATATTTTCTCTTCTTGAAATTGAAGATGAATCTGTAATGCTTGGCAGGGATAATGATGAGAGAATTGTATTACTTGGATTTAATTCCTTCAATGAGGATCTATTTGGGAATATCATTGAGGATAGGAATCACTATAATGAGATGTTGATAAAAGCAGGTAAAGAAGAAAATTTTGTTCATACGCTTAGCAATTATATGTTGATTGAAACTAAAAATGACTTTATAAAATTGTACTCGGAGTTGTCAAAAAAGGAAAGTTTGCAATATTGCACTCAGCATATGCACGAAAAATTTACTCATTTGTTTATTGAATATAAGGACCTTCTTAAATGAGCAGGGTCGGAATATTCGGTGGTACATTCGACCCGGTGCACTTTGGTCATTTAATTACTGCTCAGTTTGTACGGGAATTAAGGAATCTCGACAAAATAATATTTGTACCCAGTTATATTGCACCACATAAAA
>DATICR010000174.1:0-8952 GCA_035456745.1 Ignavibacteriaceae bacterium | reverse complement strand
TTTTTTACTATTAAACATACAAAAATTTAAATAAATGAAACTGAAACTTATGGCCTCTTTAAGAGAGAATCAAATTTATTAACCCTGAATTATTGCCACGAAGTCTTAAAAACTATCTACATATTCGATTAACACCCATTCATCAATAGACAATAGACATTTCAATCAATACATTTCATTGATCCAGCGTTATTTCCTTTCCAATCTCAGCCGCGTATACCTTCCGTCTGTTATTTTCTTTAAGTATTGCAGCTCCAACCCAATTTATTGCAGGGGGGTCGCCATGGATGAGTATTACTTTTTCAGGATTAAGTTTATCAGTTATTTTAATCAGATCTTCTCTTTTGGAATGGGCAGAAAAGCGAAACCCTTCGATAGTGCAATTAACTTCTATCTCTTCACTCAGTTCCGATAATCTAATTTTCATTCCCTTCTTTGCTGTGGATACAATAAATCCGGGAGTTTCTTTTTCCATATATCCAACAGTAAATATAGCCGAGCGCATCTGTTTAAGCCATCTCTGTGCAAGTCTGAATGATGCTGTTCCTTCTACCATCATTCCACTTGTTGCCAGAACAATACAGGGGTGTTTGAAAAACTCTTCGGGATTTTCAATTTCATATAAATCTTTTTGAGGAACAGCATTTAGTTCAAATTCAGAGTTTGTGCAGTTTACCACGTAACGGTTATAATCATAAACACGGCTTATTTTTCTGGCAATTCCTCCGGTATAAATATCGACCTTCGCCAGTTTACCATCTTCCATCATCTGCCAGATTGTCTTGAGCATCTCCTGCATTTTACCTAATGAAAAAACCGGAATAAGTATTGAACCCCCTTCATTTATTATCCGATTGGAAGCCTCTGTAAATCTTTCAGCTTCTTTTTCCCATTTGTTTATTGTTGAAGAATCAGTGGCTCCATATGTAGTTTCAAGTATAAGTGAATTGACTTTACCTTTGGGTAGAGATGCTCCTTTGATCCACGACTGCGGTTTTAAGTTTATATCCCCTGTATAAAATATTTTATTTCCATTATATTCAATTAAAATTGATGCAGCGCCGAGAATATGTCCGGCATCGAAAAAAGTTACTTTGATACCTTCTTTATCCTGATGATTATATCCCTGAATTTCAAATTCTTCTTTAAAAGATCTATACTCTATTGATTGGATAAGAAGATCAATTTCTTCGTGTGAATATATTTTAAGTTCTTCTTCTTGAACCTGCTGTTTAAGGATACTGACAGTATCGTGCAGCGTTAATTCTGCTAAAGCCCTTGTCTGTGGTGTGGTAATTATTTTAATATAAGGATATTTCTGAACAAGAAAAGGGAGACCGCTCAGGTGGTCCTGGTGGGCGTGGGAAATCAGGACATAATCAATATCCCTGTTATTCAATAAATCAAATTCTGGCAGTGATTCTTTCCCGGTCTTCTGAGGATGTATACCGCAGTCTATAATAATACCGGTACCGGCGATATTTAAATAATAACAATTAGCGCCGATTTCTCCAGCTCCTCCCAAAGGAAAGAAATTGGTCATTTCTTAGATTTCCTTATGTTGAAAGATACAGCCGCAAAGAAACGAAGAAGCAAAGGAAGGCAGGGATAATTTAATCAACCAGCAAACATTAATACGATTTAATACTATCATAATAAAAATATTTATAATTTTATAGCCCAGATTACGTCTGAAATTGCAGTAACACCGGGTTCAAATGAAAATTTAAGTAAGTAATCGGGATTAAATCCCAGCATATATCTTTCGATCACCGAGTGCAGCCAGGTGATTTCCGCCTTTAAATGCCAATGATTTCCATCAGCGGAATATAGAACTATAAAAAGTCTATTCTTTAAATGTTTCCTCTGTTGCTGTGATTGATTGCTATAAAGCCATTCTATTAATTCTTTAGTTCTCCCGATTGCCTCATCAATTTTATAACGAAATTTTGAAGGGAAAATCGAAGTCTTATGGTCGAATTTTACCCCCTGGATTGTGAAGTCAACCAGCCGGTCTTTTTCATCCAATGCAGGAATAACATTAGGCACACTGCAGAATATTTTTTCGACTGCATAAGCCGACCAGAAGTTATACCAGCGGTTTAAGGCATAGTTGGAAATATTATCGTGTCTCCTGTCTTTTCCGAACTTTGCTTTGATTTCAGAAAATATGTTATCAAAAATTGGTTCACCATAAACGAAGTTGGTTAGTCTGTCATATTCGTCATTCTGTTTTCGTCCCCATTTATATGGATATGCGATTCTTTTTTTTAATTCAGTTTCTATTTTTAATAGTTCGGGGTTCATCATTTTTTATTTATCTGAATCCATTAATAAATCAATCAATCACAAAAATCTGATTGAGGATACTACTCACCCATTCAGTCATTTGCTATTTTCTCAAAGTTCCAAAGTGTCATAGTCCCCAAGTCTCACTGTCCCCAACTTTCCCCTCAGGTCAGGAGACCTGAACTACGCGGAATTAATCAATCATTCAATCACTATTTTTGGAACAGGAAGATATACTCATGTTTAAAAATATAAAACCCTCCTGCCAATGCCCGGTAACGCCACAATTCTTTCTGATTTCTTTTAGCTGTTGTATGATCAAAATTCTTAATAATGGTGGATTTTAACTTGCATCCTCTTTTTATCATTTCCTGCATTGTATAAAATCCGAGGGGGATCCATTCTCCCGATCCATATTTATCACCGATTATGACTGCCGCATATCTTCCTTCATCGAGAACGGGCAGTGTATTATCAAGTACTTTACCGAACATTTTAAGGAACTCTTCAATTGATTTTGCATTTGAGAGATCTTTTTTCTTATTACTGAATTTAATGATATCCCAGTACGGCGGATGTAAGATTAAAAATTGAATTGATGTACAGCCGGCCCTTTTAAGCTGAGTGACAAAATTTAGTTCTGTACTGTCTCCGTTTATGATTCTGGATTTCACCTTAAATGGATTTTTCTCTTTGCCGGTAATTTTTTTTGCCAATTGTACTGCTTCATTCTGAAGCTCAATTCCAATTCCGTTCCTGCCGAGTCTTTTGCATTCTATTAATGTAGTTCCACTTCCAAGGAAAGGATCGAGGACCCATTCACCCTTTTTTGTATATCGTCGCAAAAACTGGTTTGGTATCTGCGGTATAAAGTTTCCCCAATAACCTGCATTGTGAACACCGGCTCTGTCTCTTTTATCAAGAATCCAGAGACTGTCGGTAAGAAGATCCTGGTACTCCTTCCACCGGTTCAGGTTTATGTCGTTTATTTTGCATTCCTTACGTTGCGACAAGCTTTTGATTAATCTGTTAACGTAATAGCGGGTTCTTTCAATCGTACGGGTTTCATAAATCTGGTTTAATTCGCCAAGCAGGAAATCCCTGGAAATTGTATTTTGGTCTCCATTGGAGTTGATAATGAGATCATCATTGCGGTCTTTTAAAGTACTGATACGGGTAATTAAAGATTTAATATTTTCTTTAATAAATACCAGCTCGTTATTGATTAAAAGATTCTGAAGCTGATCAATTAATTCAAAAGTCATCATGCACCATTAACCCCTAAATATATAATTAGTAAGAATATTATTTAATATTGCTAATTTAAGGAAAAATGCTGCGAATGCGCGAATGATTTTTTCTTTAAGATAGTGTTCGGGAGAAACAATAATTCATCCTTTTGGAGGATGTGGCAATTTGGTCAGAAAATAATTCTACAATAAGTAGATTCAGATGGGAATATCTTTCTTTAATTCTAAAAATAACTGGACTGATACTCAATAAAATTTTACCAAGACAATCAATAATCTATTATTATATGAGTACGCTTTAAGTACATTTTAAGTACGCTCTAACTACGCTCTGAGTACGGTTAATTTATCACATAATGATTTAAAGTTTTAAAAAAAATCCGGGGAGGATGAATATCGAAGTTTTGTTCCTCCACCGGATTTTGGATTTAATTCAATTACTACAGATAACCACATAATTGCTGTTTCGCACTTTTTCATTAGTGGGTATCATTTTATTATATCTTAAAGTACGACGCAGCAAATTATAATGTATATCAGAATTAATTAAGAATGAACATCATCCCGGCATTTATCTGGAAGTAGTCACTGCTTATTTCTCCTCCTCCGGGCACATCAGTGAAATCATAATTCAGAAATACATAGCGGAAATCACCAAAGAGAAATGCCTTTTCACCTAATGGAACATCTACTCCGGCTCCGAAATGCCAGCCGAATTTCTGTGAAGTTCTATCAGGTACATCATTCAGGTTGCCGGAGTATTCAATTTTGGCATTATACCATCCAACACCAACAACACCATATAAATACTCAACCGGATAAAACAGACCAGAAAGCTGTACCGGCCAGCTACTGATTTTGATCTCATCATTATGATACTGTTCCTGTCTGTAATTTATAGAGCCTTCAAAAGCTACTGCATTTGTCAAATATGCTCTTACTAAACCTCCAAACATTACTTTACCATTATCAGCATCAGCAGCTTTTTGCCATCCTCCCTGTACACCAATTGCTACAGGATTATGAATACCGGTTCGGTCATCCCTATCCTGTGCAAAAGAAAATGTAACACATACGAAACTGACTACTATCATAAAAACAACTTTTTTTAACATTTTTTGCTCCATCTTGTTATACAAGAATACTTAGCCAATATACCTTATTAGGCAAAATAGTCTGTGATGCGATGGAGTTAATGTGATATCAAAGTTGAGAATTTTGCACAAAAATGCATCTTTTTTAATGCAAGTAGGGGGTCACATTGAAATAAGCGAAATGGTATCAATAGTATTTTTTCTGAATGCTTCTGCATCTGGTAGTTTTTGTTCTTTCATCAACAGATGTACCGCATCCATCTCCTTATCACGATTGATACCTGCAGCCGCAAGAATTTTATTGTTTTTTACGTAATAAGAAATGAATTCTTTCTGTGATATATTGCCGTCGGTAATTATTTCATCCCATTCTTTTATAAAGCCGGCATATCTTAAATTTAATCCTGCCTGGACTGTCCAAAAAAACGGTACTTCTTCATACTTAATTTTTTTACCAGCCATATTAGCACCTGCCGTTCTTCCTAGCTGAGCGGCCAGTCTCCAGTGCTCGACTCTAATAGAGTCACCGGTACGAAAATCAGGGAAAGTGGCGACATCTCCTGAAGCATATACATCCTCCTGAACACGGAGGTATGCATCCGTCTTTAAACTTCCGTCTTTCAATAAATCTATTCCCGATAAAAATTGAGTGGCAGGAACTACTCCTATCCCTGCAATGACAAAATCAGTTTCAATTTCTTCCCCGGATTCCAATAAGATAGACTTCACTTTAGAATCCCCCCGCAATGCTTTAATCTTTGATTTTAATTTAAAGGAGATTCCTTTTTCCTCATGCTCATTCCTTAACATATTGCCGATTTCTTTCCCGAATACACGTTCAAAAGGAGTTTCTTCGCGACCTATAACAGTTACATCAATGTTTCTTTCCTTAAGACTGAAGGCTGTTTCCATACCAATAAAACTTGTACCTATGACCACGGCTTTTTTAGAGTTCCGGATCACCTTTATAATTTCATCTGCATCTTTGAAGCTTCTGAGATAAAAGATGTTTTGTAAATCGGCCCCCGGAACTTCAAGCTTTCGCGGAACACCGCCTGTAGCTATAAGCAGCTTATCATATTTTAGATTCCCGCCGTTTTGAAGAGAAACAATTTTCGTTTTCAGATCTACCGATTTAATTAAGGTTCCGGTTTTAATATCAATGCCGTAATCATCATAAAAACTATCAGGACGAAGGGGCATCCATGCAGGATCGGCACTTCCTGAGAGATAATCCTTGCTAAGGTTTGGCCGGTCATACGGATTTTTGTCTTCGTAAGTTATCATAATGATATTTCCCTTAAAACCATTCTCGCGCATTGATTGTACGGCACCATAAGCCGAACCACCAGCCCCCAGAATAATAAAAGTTCTGTTATCAGCTTTAGCATCGTTTCTTACCATTTTCGGAATCCTGGAACCCTCAATTTTTTCCGGAACATTTATTTGTACTGCATCACCTTTAATCTTTACTTCATATTTCGGGAGAGAATCCATAGCGGGAGGTTCAAGCATATCACCTGTTTTAGCATTAAAACATGCATGGTGCCAGGGACAGATAATTGTATCACCTTTAAGGACACCTTCTTCAAGAGGTGCCCCATAATGTGTACAGTTAGCACCAACGGCAAAATATTCATCTTCTATTCTACACAAAAGGACATTATTCTCATCATTTATTTTAAATGATTTCATCTCCCCGTTTTTTAAAGAATTCTTCTTTGCAATTTCTGTGAAGCTCATTTCATCAGTCCTTTGAATATATGAGATAGTACCGGACAGAATGTGTAACCTCAAAATTATCCAGTACTTATTAATTAACTATATTATAAATTTATTATTATGATGGAAATCAATGTTTAGATGAATAAGGTTAATATTAGTTACAAATTACATGCGGTAGTTTCAATCAAACTTCCAATCATACTTCAAGCATCTTCTGCAACTCCTGAGCATTCCTCACTGCATACCCATTTTGATCATTATCGAAATAAATATAGACATCCAGGTTTTTGCTCTGCGAGGATGAAGCTGTCACAGCCCATCTCGATAATATTTTTTTGGAATAATTACCCTGGTACTTCCCAGCCGGTCCGTGCAGGCGGATGTAAATAAAATCTGCAGTAACTTCTTCAGGTGATAATTCACCGGCCAACTGATAAATGCAGAAAGCAATGTTGAAATTTTTTAGCAGCTCCAGCACATCATCATTCCACCAGGTTTTATCCCTAAATTCAAACGTATACCGGTATTCCCCAGGTAGTGCTTTCAAAAAAACCTCTAACCTCTTCTTATTAAACTTCCATCCCGGCGGAAGCTGGAAGAGAAAAGGTCCCAATTTTTCATTTAAGTGTTTTGCGTGCGAAAAGAGCTTTTTACAGCTTTGTTTTGGATCCCTCAGTTTCTTCATATGAGTTATATATCTGTTCCCCTTAACTGAAAAAGTAAAATTCTTTGGAGTTATTACATTCCAGTCCCTGAAAGTTTTTATAGCGGGGAGGTGGTAAAAAGAATTATTTATTTCCACCGTTTTTAGTTTATCTGAATAAAACTTCAACCAGTCCTTCTGCTTTAAATCCTCAGGATAAAAATTCCCACTCCAATGCTTATAATTCCATCCCGACGTCCCAATATATATCTTTCCCTTAGCCATCATTCTATCGAACCATCAGGTCTCCAACCTCATTCTTCAATCAGAGCATTCATCTTCATCGATTAGGGTTTAGCAATTCCAATGACACCACAGGCCACTCTGGGACCAGCATTTCCCGCCGGTTGTGAAGTCAAATCATCAACTCCTCCGTGCACAATTACTCCTCTTCCAATAATATTATGAGATCCTTCAAAGCTAAGGAGTGAATCAGTCATTTCAAGATGAGCTTTGCCGTCCGCTTTTGCTTCAAGATTACCAAGGTCACCTGCATGATGCATAGAATCCGTTGGTGCGCCGTGTCTAACATTATCAGGATTAAAATGTCCTCCCGCAGTCATAGCATCGTGAGAAGTGCAATCGCCGTATTCGTGAATATGGAATCCATGCTTTCCCGGTTTTAGTCCAATTACATCGGCAACCACTCTCATTGTATTTCCTTCTTTAATAAATGTTACCGTACCGGAAACCTCATTTCCTTCAGTACCCTGAAGAACAGCAACTGCTTTTAAAATTTCAGGGGCAGGGCTTTGTTTATGGGTAGTATCCGAACCGGTCAACGGCATTTCTCTCTCTGTCTTCTGCTGGCAATCCGCAGTGACAAAGGCAATAAATATGAACACCGTTAAGAACGTAATATATCTTAACATAATTTTTCCTCTCTGTTTATTAAAGGATTTAAAGTAAATTTATTTTTCCAGGGTTTTAATTATCTCTTTACAGAAAGCGGGCAGGTCATTAGGACTTCTAGAAGTTATAATATTTCCGTCCTTAACGACTTCCTGGTCAACCCATTCCGCACCTGCATGAATCAGATCATCCTTAATAGAAAAGAAGCTAGTTACCTTTTTCCCTTTTATGATATCTGCAGAAGCAAGCATCCAGGGAGCGTGACAGATTGCAGCAATTGGTTTTTTTTCTTCATTCATCTTTTTAACAAACTCAATCATTTCAGGCACTCTTCTCATATGGTCCGGCGAATAGCCCCCGGGAATAATTAAGGCATTAAATTCTTCAGTTTTCACCGCTACAATTGACTGGTCCGCCTTAGCAGGCAGGCCATATTTGCCTGTATACGACTCAACCTTTGGAGCTACCACGCACACATCAGCATCTTCCTCTTTCATTCTGATATATGGGTACCAAAATTCCAGGTCCTCATACATCTTCTCAAGGAAAATGGCAATCTTTCTTCCTCTCAGTTTCATATAATATCCTTTTCTATTTTAAACCTTTAGTGGACATCATACCTGATTCATCAGAGCAATGCCGGCAGCAGAAAATGCTTCCTTCCTTATATACACCGTGACCTATTACCCTGCATCCGCAATGATGACATTCCGGTGCCAATCTATGTATTGCGCATTCAAATGAATCGAAAGTATGACTTTCTCCATTCATATTTATTTCAAAAGAGTCTGAATAATCATTTCCGCAAACTTCACATACAGCCATAATCTACCTCATTATTATTAACAAAATAACATAGCACATATGTGCTCAATCATTATTGAGTTACGTCATAGCCTCGCCGTTTAAAGTCATTTATCCCACTTCTCTTTATTAGGATCAGTAATCAAAGGACTACGTTTCACAATCGTATCAGCAGGTGTATAATAGGATGGTTCCTTGTAATCAATAAGAAGAATTATCGTTCACGTTCCCGGCT
>DATICR010000173.1:0-7338 GCA_035456745.1 Ignavibacteriaceae bacterium | reverse complement strand
ACGTCGTCTCCTCAAATGATACCAGTATAATATTAAATGTTACCGATACTCTGAGGAATGATATATATAATTTCCCCCTCACAGCTGATATAGTTGTTCCGGATGACTGGGCAACGGTGTCGGTTTTTCAGGGTTCTTTTTATGACTATACAGCATCTTACTTTTCGGGCAGCAGTAATATAATCCAGACTTCAATAGTTCCTGACAATGGTCAGCTAATCCTTTATAAAGGTTTGGTTTCGGGAATTAAACCTATAGCCAGGGGACCTGAAACTTTCAGGTTATACCAAAATTATCCTAATCCTTTTAATCCGGAAACCATTATAAGTTTCTCTCTACCTGAAGCATCTAACACGTCACTAATAATATTCAATTCTCTTGGAGAAGAAGTTGCTGCACTTGTTAGCGGATATTTATCCGGAGGGATTCATAAAATAAATTTTCATCCGGGAAATCTGGCGAGTGGTATTTATTATTATAGATTGATTTCCGGTGATTACAGTATGGTTAAAAAAATGTTATTGCTGAAATGAATAAATAACCTCCACAACTAAGTGGAGGTTACAATGAGTTGAACCTCTCATTAAGAAGACTGTCCTACCCCTCTGGGCAAAATCTTCAGTAGTACAAATTTAATAATCTAATCTTTTAAAAACATAAAATTGAGAAAATAAATTAAACCTGCTTTAATGTTTTAAAAGGATGCGTATATTAATTTTCTTTGAACTGGAATTGTAATTTTGATAAACTTTTGTAAAAGGTGTCCCAATCCTTCATTCGTCATTACGGACGAAGATGCCGCCATGTGTGTTCGCAGAACTGTGTCTGCTTACTCTGGCGATCTATCGAATAACAATCAAATTCGTTTCAAATATGTATATCTTCGGGTCATATCATAATTCAATTTTAATTATTTTAGCCTGTATTATATAAAATGTGAAGGAATAATATGAACATTTCCGAGTTTAGAGAAACCGGGCATAAAATTGTGGATTTGCTTGCTGATTATTTAAATGAAATTGAAGATCATCCTCTTCTTATAGATACTGAGCCAGCAGCGATAGAGCAATTATTTAACGAGTCCATCCCGGAGGAGGGAAAAAGTTCAGATGAAATTCTGGATGAGCTTAAAGAAAAGCTTTTCCCTTTTATTACAAATGTAAATCATCCCGGATATTTCGGACTAATTACCCCTACTCCAAATCCTATCGGAATCCTCGGGGATTTTATTGCCTCAGCACTAAATCAGAATCTCGGGGCATATTCTATAGGACCTTCAGCCGTAGAAATGGAAAAAAGAACCGTCCGGTGGTTATGTGACCTTGTAGGGTTTCCGGAATCTGCTGCAGGAAACCTTACTAGCGGAGGTATGATGGCAAATTTTATCGGAATGAAGCTTGCGCGTGACTGGTCATCTGGCAATCGTGCACAGCATCAGGGAGCAATTTTTGATCATATAGTCTATGTTTCTGAAGAACGCCACGTTTCTCTTGATAAGGCAGTTGACGCTGTTGGACTGGGAAGGAATTCATTAAGAACAATCCCAACAGATGAGGAATTCCGGGTTGATCCTGGTGCAATGGAAACAGCAATAAATGAAGATAAAAAAAACGGACTTGTGCCTGCCTGCATTATTGGATTAGCCGGAACTACCAATACTGGTTCAGTAGATCCATTACCTGCACTAAGACAATTGGCAGATAAACATAAAATGTGGCTGCATGTTGATGCCGCTTATGGTGGAGGAACTTTACTTTCCCTGAAAAGAACTGATCTTTTAAAAGGAATTGAAGCTGCAGATTCCGTTACACTTGATCCGCATAAATGGTTTTATGCTCCTCTTGATGCCGGAAGCATTCTTGTTAAGGATAGAAGACAGTTAACACTATCGTTTGGCATTCAGCCTAGTTATTTACAGGATAATATCGATAATAAACGCTTTCAATATTATGTACATAGTTTTGAACAAAGCCGGCGATTCAGGAGTTTGAAAGTATGGATGAGTTTTAAAAGATATGGAACAAAGCAAATTTCGCGGTGGATCGATTCAAATATAGACCAGGCAGAGCATTTATATAAGCTATGCAAGGACGAAAGAATTCTAAGACCTGCTGTTTATCCCCAGATGTCTGCTATTTGCATCAGGTATGATTCCGACAAACTCTCTCCGTCTGAAATAGATTTGCTGCACAATGAAGTATCAAGGAAAGCCGAGCTCTCTGGAAAATTCTGGATTTCAACTACCAGCTTAAAAGGAAAATTATTTTTTAGAATAAATCCTGTCAATTTCAGAACAAGGCTGAAACATATTGATGAACTTTATAATTTTCTTAAGAAAGAATGCCGTGAACTTGAAGAAAAGTTTTTGAATTTAGCCGAAAGGAAATAGATGTAATTCATTTGGCGGGATGACATTATTTTATATTTTTGTGAATATATTTAATTCTTATGAAAAAAAATCTTCTGCTTTTAATATTATTGATTAGTTATTTACCGCTCACTGCCGGCAGTCTCCCTGCCGAAAAAGCAAGGGGATTATTTCTGGTTTTTGGTGTCGGTCCAAGGTTCCCCGTCAGTTCTTTTTCAAACCAATCATCATTGGGATATGGTATAGATGTAGAACTTGATTATACAGATAATGAATATCTCCCTTATTTTATTTTTGCTAAATTCGGATTTCAACAATTTCCTGGTTCACAAACATTTTACCAATCCTCCGATTACTCAAACTATTCCATTAATTCTTTTCCTTTGACGGCAGGAGTGAGATATTTTTTCCCGCCGCTTCTTGAAAATGTCGTATTGTTTATGCCGGTCGTTGAGCTTTCTGCATCATATAATTTTACACAGGTGCTCCATCAGTTTAAGGCAGAAAGCGGCCGAAGTAATTTTGTGGAAAATAATTCTAAACTTGGAGTAAGCGGCGGCGTAGGAATTTCGATGTTCCTGCTGGAGGTTATGGCAACATATAATTATTTAAAATCCACTCAATATGCAGGAATTGATCTTAAGGTAAGAATTCCTCTTTATATAGTATTTTAGGAGAAAAAATATGTCTTTTCAAAATTTATTAATCGAAATCAAAGGTCAGCTGGCTATTGTAAAAATCAACAGACCTGATAAGTTAAACGCATTAAACAACGATATATTAAAAGAGCTGAACGAAGTTTTTACTGGATTTAAAACGGATGATTCTATTAAAGTAATAATTCTGACGGGCAGCGGCGAGAAAGCTTTTGTTGCAGGTGCGGATATTTCGGAGTTGAATAATCTTGATATGATTTCGGGTAAAGAATTTGCCGAAAAGGGACAGTCTGTTTTTAATCTTATTGAAAATCTTGAGAAACCTGTGATTGCTGCCGTAAATGGATTTGCTCTTGGCGGTGGTTGTGAACTCGCGCTGTCATGTCATATCAGGCTTGCATCTGAAAATGCAAAGTTCGGACAGCCCGAAGTAAGCCTGGGGATCATTCCGGGTTACGGGGGAACACAGAGACTCGCAGGTTTAATAAATCCCGGCAGGGCGATGGAATATATTTTAACAGGGGATATGATTGATGCTCAGGAAGCTATGAGAATAGGACTTGTAAACCACGTTTATCCGTTATCCGATTTGCTGAATAAGGCTGAAGAAATCGGTAATAAAATAATATTAAAAGCAAGGCAAGCTGTAAGGTTAGCTATGAAGGCTGTCACCGCCACAAAAGAGATCTCACAGCATGAGGGTTTAAATTACGAAGCAAGTCTTTTCGCACTTTGCTGCGGAACGGAAGACTTTAAAGAAGGAACCTCCGCCTTTCTTCAAAAGAGAAAACCGGTATTTAAAGAAAAATAATCTATCCTGCTGATTTCAGATGAAAATTTCCTTAAGCAGAACTAATATTATTAGCATATTATTAGTTGTTACTATTCTCCTCCTTGGTTTCAATATCATAATTGAAAAATATTATCACCACCTTAAGCTTGCCGCTGAAAAAGGGATCCCGTCAGATTTAATAAATAAAAGATTCCTGACAGCATTGAAAAATTATAATATTGATTCTTCCTGGATTTCAATAAAAGATTTATCAAAAATTGAGGATGATTCCTTAAAGTATTGGTATAATGTGAAGATTCCTGAAGATCTCCCCCCTTCTTTATTGATAAAAGAAATCAAAAATCAGTTTGATACAAATGAAGTTAATATATATGCTGTTGATAAACCCTCCGAAACTTCTGTTGAAGTTAGAATATTTTCATCAAAGTATCTTAAGTTGTCGGCAGCTATAAAAAATAACGATTTAATCCACAGGAAGGCTGATTCCGTAGCTTTCGTGATTACAGGAATAGAAGATTTAAATTCTGAGAATTTAAATGATATATTAAAGATGCCCGAACAATTCACGTGTGTTTTGGTTCCGTCAAAACATTCTTTGGAACTAGTCAAATTATTGAATGAAGAACAAAAACAAACAGCGGTTTTATTGAATGATGATATTCCTGATCTTGAGTATAAACTGAAAAGCAATTATTCGAAAAACAGAATCAGAAATTCTCTCAAATCAATAAGCACGAAATTTAGTAATGCAACTTTCTTTATTATGGATAATCATTCCGACATTTATAACTCGGATCATTCTGATGCAATAAGGAATTGGTTTGAAGGAAGAGTATTAGTTCCCGAAGAAAAATTTAGTGAAATCGAATTTACTTCAGCTGAAGAGATTTTCCTGAAAATAAAATCTGAGGAGGGTAAAAAAAGAGTTTATAGAATTTCCGCGGTTGACTTTCTGGAAATGTCTCCTGTCTTCGCATCATTGAGGAAATTAGGATACAGAATTGTTTATCCATCAGTACTTATCAGATCATTAATTTAAAGATCTCAATTCCCTGCCATTTGTGTCAAGTTCAAATAATCTTCCTGTATACACCTTCTGCAGTTGTGGTAAAAGTTTAGAGATATCACCTACAATAACAGTGGTAAAATTATCCCTGTTCAGATTATCTTGTGCAGCCTTAAGGATTCTATCGGCAGTTACTCTGTTTATTTCTTCGAGGTACGTTTCAAAATAATTATCAGGCAAAGAATGAATAACCTGTCCTATTATATTTGAGGCAATCTGACTGTAAGATTCGAAATTTGACGGAAATTTTCTTATAAGTGAGGATTTGGCAAATTCCAGTTCCTCATTACTTACTCCCTCCCTTATCTTTTCAATCTCATTAAAAATTTCTTTCAATGAAGCTGAAGTGTTTTCAATTCCGACTGAGGTGGAGATGTAAAAATATGCTGAGGATTTATAATATATAAACCGCGAAAAAGCACCATAAGTATATCCTTTAGCCTCGCGAAGATTAAGATTTATCCTGCTTGAGAACTGACCGCCAAAAATAGTATTTAGAATACTTCTTGCGAAATAGTCATATGCATTCCTTTTGAATGAAATCAAACCGGTTCTTATTTCACTTTGTACACTATCTTTTTTATTAACGAGATATATTCCGGATGCAAAGGAGGATTCATACAAAAGTGCTTCAGAAGAATTTGATGGGGCTTTCCAATCTTTCAGATAAGAATTTAATAATTGTTTAAAGTTGTCAGGATTGTAATCCCCGACAATAACAATAAATGATCTCTCTGGGGTTAAATTATTTTTATAAAAATCTCTGATTTCATTTATAGAAATTAAGTCTACATCCTTTTCATAACCAATTGGCGGGAAAGCATATGAATTATGATCGCCAAAAACTTTGTATTCAAATACTTCATTTGCAATTTCGTCCGCATCATCCTTAATCTGAATTATTCGTGTCTTTACCTTCCTCTTTTCCCTGGCAAAATCTTCTTCATCCAGATGCGGCTGGGTAATCACTTTGGTAAATAGTTCGATACCTTTTACTAATTCGTCTTTTAATACCTGAAGTGAAAAATATATCGTATCCTGGTTACAGCTTATCCCAAAATTGGCTCCAATAATATCAAACTCATCACTTAATTGAAGGGCATCATATTCTCCGGCCCCTTCATCTGCCGTCATTGCAAACAGATAAGCAAGACCTTTCTTCCATGCGGGGTCATATTTACTCCCCGCATCTGTAATAATATTCATATAAAGAAAAGGTAAACTTGCATTTTGAACAAAATAAACCTTTAACCCATTATCAAGAATGAAGGTATTTATTTCCGGAAGATGAAATTTTAATATTTCCGAATGAACCGGTTTCTGCTTTCTGTTAATTACTGTCATTTTACTAATTTTTCCTCGGAGTAATTCTAAGTTCTACATAAGGATTTTCAAAATATTTACCGATTATTTTTTTAATGTTTTCATTCGACACATTATTATAGCGGTTCAAATCAAAATTAAACGAATTCGGTTCATCTAAATAGTAATTATAAAAGTTTAGCTGATTCGCCATTGTATCAAGATTTTGCAGTGAGAAAATAAAATTTGCCTTGCTGCCGTTTTTTGTTCTCTTAAGCTCGTGATCACTTACCCCGTCAGACTTCAGGACTTTAAGCTCTTTAAAAATTTCATCTTTAATCCCGTCAAGGGGTATCCCTTTTTTTGCAGTGGCAATAATCATAAAATGACCCCCGGCCTTTCCTGAGTATTGGAATGCTGAGACATCCTGCGCCATTTCCTTTTCATGTACGAGATTTTTATATAATCTTGAATTTTTTGAACCGCTTAAAATATCTCCTAATGCATCAAGGGAAGCATCATCTTTCCCATATAAAATATCAGTATTCCAGGCAAGATAGATCCTTTCAAGCTGAACATTTTCCTCCCTTGTTAAAGTTTTAACTGAATCTATTTTGAAACGGGAAGATTTAATTTTTTCAATTTTTACCGAATCAGGAATGCCACCGAAATATTCTTCAATTTTTTCCCTCGTAAAAGATTTGTCGAAGTTTCCTGCCACTACTAGTGAAGCATTTGAGGGAGAATAATATTTTTTAAAGAAAAAAGATACATCCTCAAGAGTAAATCCGGATATATCCTCAGTATAACCTATCGTTGGCCAGCTATAGGGATGACCTGAAGGGTATAAATTCGAAATAATTATTTCCCATGCCAGGCCATAAGGTTGATTATCATAACGCTCAAGCCTTTCATTTATAACTACATCTTTTTGATTATTTAATTTATCTTGTGTCATTGCAGATAAAAGAAATCCCATTCTGTCAGATTCAAGCCAGAGAGCAAGCTCGAGAAAATTGGAGGGAAGCTTTTCATAATAATTTGTCCTGTCATAGCTTGTAGAACCATTAAGACTGCCGCCGGCTTCCTGTATATGTCTGAAATGCATTTCCTTCGGAACATTTTCTGAACCCTGGAACATCATGTGTTCAAA
>DATICR010000172.1:0-6661 GCA_035456745.1 Ignavibacteriaceae bacterium | reverse complement strand
ATAATCCCTTTATTCAGATAAATCAGGTATTGACTGAACCTCGGGAAACACCGTTGCATGAACTTCCGGATAGAACCGGCAGCTTGTTCTGCCTTATTCCTGGAGATGTTAATTATACTGATCTGATTGAATTAACCGGCCGCTCTGTTTTTAATACTTTATCTGCATTGCAGACTCACTTAAATCTTACTTCTGAAGATGTAATATTATATCATAGTTCATACTTGTCAGGTTATGAAATTATTGAATTGCTGCTTCCCTTAATGTCGGGTGCACAGATTGTTATATTTCCGGATTCACCCTTGCTGAAGATTGATACTCTTCAAAATATTATTGATAATGAGGGGGTTACAGCATTATTATTTACTCCTTCGGTCTGGAGCAGGATTTTAGATTCTGATCTGAAACTGAATAGTCGGATAAAAGCTATAAGTGCAGGTGAATATCTCAAACCTGATATAAGAACAAAATTAATTGAAACGTTTAAGTGTATTTGGAATATATATGGTGCAATTGAGACAGGAGTTGTTTCTTCAATTGATAAAATTTCTCCTGAATTAAATCAGAATGAGTTCTTCACCAATCCGGTTTCAGATACTGAATTCATCCTGACAGATGATAATCTGCAACCTGTACCGATTTATAAACCTGGTGAAATTCTGATATCGGGAAATGGATTGGCGCGCGGTTATTTTAAAAATCCGGTACTGACCTCACAGAAGTTCCCGACTATTTCCGTTTCCGGTAACATTCCGCAAAAATTTTACCGGACTGGCGATATAGCAAGATATAAATCAACAGATGAAATTGAATTTGTATCATCTCTAAAGAATAGGATTAGAATTAAGGGCTTTCATTTTGAAGCCATTGATGTTGAGAGAATACTTCTTAAAAATACATTAGTTAAAAGTGCATACCTGGTTCAAAAGAAAAGCGATGATGGTGAAGATCTTTATATCGCCTATATTAAACTCACAAGTACTAGTACTGCCGGCAGTTCACAGGAAATAATAAAAGGAATAAAACGATTCCTGAAAACCCGGATGCCCGATGTTATGATTCCACATAATTTCGTTATCATGAATGATATTCCGGTCGATGTGGAAGGAAAATTTGATTATGAATCTCTCCCCCTTCCTCAAAAAGATGAAGTAGGCTTAAATGATTATGTTGCCCCAAGAAATAAAACAGAGAATAAACTTGCTGATATATGGAAGGATTTGTTGAAACTAAAGGAAGTCAGTGTGACAGATAGTTTCTTTGATCTTGGCGGACAATCGCTTTTGGCTGTAAGATTGTTCAATCGTATTGAAGAAGAATTCGGACAAAGATTTCCGCTTGCTATGCTATTAAAGGCACCTACAATTGAAGAATTATCGAAGCGATTAAATAAGGAAAATGTTGAAACTTCAGAATGGCCGTCCTTGATTGCTATTCAACCACATGGAAAACATAAACCTTTATACCTTGTGCATGGTGCCGGCGGAAACGTTCTGCTTTATCGTGCATTGTCAAAACACCTTGAACCTGACTTTCCTATATATGGACTTCAGTCGCAGGGACTTGATGGAATCAGCAAACCTCTTAAAACCATTGAAGAAATGGCTGAACAGTACTTATCGGAACTTAAGAAAGCACAGCCATCAGGACCATATTATCTGGGCGGATACTGCCTCGGAGGAACTATTGCTTATGAAATGGCTCAGCGGCTGTTAAAAATGGGCGAAAAGATCGGTATTGTCATCTTGTTCGATACTTATAATTTCATCAAAGCTGAAAAAATTAGCTTTACCAGGTTTATGTTTGAAAAATTTCAGTTCCATTTTAAGAACTTTGCACAACTAAAACCTTCCGATATGCTCGGTTATCTGAAAGAAAAGAAACGTCGTGCCGGTGATGGTGGATGGGCAAACATAAGAACTGCAATGCCTGGAACAACCTTGGATGATAGTTTTGGTAGAGCTGAATCCGGAATTGAATTGACGGTACAGACAATTAATGATCACGCCGGTGATATTTATATACCAAAACCTTATAGTGGAAAATTAACACTTTTCAAACCGCAGAAGAACTACTCATTTTACCCGGATCCCAAAATGGGATGGGGAGATCTTGTAGAAGATCTGGATATTATAGAATTACCGGTAAATCCGCATGCTATGCTGGTGGATCCTTACGTAGAAATTTTGGCATCTGAGGTTAAAAAACGACTGATATCATAACTCCTTCTCTTTAGTGTATGTCAGACTAAAATCGATTCACTTTTTTAATTTATTTGAGAACAATTTTCCGGAGCCGTAAATGGACAATTTATTTTTATGTGAATTTCTTGGGACGCCTCCCCGTCAATCAAAATTTATCGACTTTGCTGACAGGGTTTTCAGAAAAGTTATTCCATGGCTAAGAATTGGTTCATATTGGAGAGGAGAAATGGCAAGTGTTGAATCAAGAATGAACTTATTTCATTTGGCAAACCAGGTACTTCTCATGAAGACTGAGGGTGATTTTGTTGAGATTGGATGCCATGCCGGGGAATCCACAGTCATACTAAAAAAGATAATCCAGGAAATGGATCCAAAAAGAAAATTATATGCATTTGACAGTTTCCAGGGAGTCCCTGCCTCCGGGAAAGCTGATGAAGGAGTATATAAAAAAGGCGATATGACCGCACCGATTGAGAAATTTAATAATAACTTTGATCGGCTCTCACTCGACAAGCCCGTAATAGTACCCGGATGGTTTGAAGATACATTAGATCGTTCACTACCTGAAAAAATTGCCTTTGCTTTGATTGATGCCGACTTATATAAATCGACTTTGGTCGCTTTGAAGAATATGTACCCTAGATTAAGTCCGGGAGCAGTCTGTCTTTTAGGTGTCTATTGGGATCCAGAAACAAAAGTAAAAATGACGACTAATCTGCATTATAAATCACCTGGAGTTAAAAAGGCTTGTGACGAATTCCTTATGGGGAAACCCGAAAAAATAAATATTTTGATTTCCGGTAATTATACTTCAGCATATTTCAGAAAAGTCTGATAAATCTTTAAATTCTGATTCAGGAAAATTTCAAATAGAAAATCATTCTTTCAATATTATTTATTCGTCATAATAAAAAATTTGTGACTAATAAACCTGGAATTTCATAGTGGGCTGATTAAAATTATCCTTAATTATTTTTTTTGCTGATATGTATGATAAAATAAAGATATTGATAGCCGATGATGAAGGGATAACAGCACTTGACCTGAAGTTAACACTTCAAAAACTTGGATTTAATAATATCATTATTGCATTGAATGGTATAGAAACTTTGGATAAGTATTATTCTCAGAATCCTGATATCGTTCTCCTTGATATTATAATGGATCACAGACTTGAAGGAATTGAAACCGCAAAAGCGGTAAAGGAAGATAATATAAATAAACCCATCATATTTATAACTGCATCTACTGATGCCGCTACATACCGGGAAGCTGAAAAAATAAATCCGGTCGCAATTATAATAAAACCTTTCACTGAATCGGAATTATCTATTGCTATCACTAAGGCATTAAAAGAACTGATTAACGCATAAAAATTATATCCACTAAATACCACCTTGAAAAAAGCAATATTAAATGAATTAGAAAATCAGAATAAGATAGCTGTTTAATGATTATGGAGCCTTTAATTTCAACTAAGTTTGACTTTATCCCCCTTTAATTTCGACTAAGTTTGACTTTATCCTTTAGTTTATCCCTTAGTTTTGGTAAATCTGTCTTTAGATGACCGTTAGATGAC
Source organism: Ignavibacteriaceae bacterium (assembly GCA_035456745.1). GTDB lineage: Bacteria > Bacteroidota > Ignavibacteria > Ignavibacteriales > Ignavibacteriaceae > DATFVA01. The sequence goes on along the minus strand of DATICR010000172.1, from coordinate 2,878 downwards.
CGTTAGATGACCATTAGATGACCGTTAGACTGATTGATGCCCATTTGAATATCTGGGAATCAGTTTATTGACTCTGATATGGTTTGTTAAGGATTTTTCATTAGAATCAGAAACCTTTTTTAACCATACTTCTCTCCAGTAAAGGAAATCAGATCTGGGACAACCACCGAAGGCAAAGTATGCACTATCACAAAATACATTTTCTAATGTTACAGTATTTGGAATCTGCCTCATATCCCCTGTCCCTTCTGATATTATTTTATCGGCTCGTGCTTTTACAATTAATTTTTGACCACAGTACTTACGCATTTCAGGACAAAAATGCAGCCCCCGGTTACGGCCTCTTGTGTCAAGAGTCTCAATTATTTCAGATAATTGTTTTACCTCTACTAAATGACCTTCTTGTAAATCTAATTTTACATCAGGAGTATTTTTCCTGTTGCCTCTCGGATATTCACCAAAAAGTTTTCTTCTTAATTTCCAGACAAACCAAACACTTAGTATTTTTAATAGTCTGATAATGCTGTAATTACCAACTTTGATGCTTTTAACCAGGTTTTTCATTCGCTGCAAATATGTTAATTCGTATGTTGCTTGGCGGAATTGAGTCGATTGACAAAAATATTTTCCTTTATCGGTTATTGTTTTTAACTGTCCGGAAAAATAATTGTGATGGTAGTATTTTGAATCAGTCATCCCGTTATTATCTGCTTTTCTTAACCATGCCTCCTTCCAGAATATGGCACAGCCTCTTTTGCATCCATCATGATTTTCTCCGGAACATCTCAGATCTTCCAAAATTACTACGTCATCATTTTTAAATGCTCGTACATAAGCTTCTGAATATCCGAAAATACCGGCAGAGTCTATAACTGCTTGTACAACTTTCCTTGAAACTCGGAACTGTCTTCCGCAGTAACCAATCATTTCAGGCATAAAAGGAAGATTATCCAAAGCCCCATTGCTGTCCAGCGTGAGAAAAATCTCATCTATAGACTTTACTTCTACAAGATCACCAGCTTTCAATACTGTTTTCATTATATAATAATTGAAAAACTAAAACGGATTTGTGTGGAAAAGGAATTAAAAATCTGTTTGTGGATAAACGACTGAAAAATATAGGCAAAAGTATTATGAAAATAAATATGGAATTGGATATCATTTTAATTGGGAATTAACCAATGACAAATATCACTAATAAATAATTTTTGTTCATCTTTATGGAGTGGTATGAAAGCTTCCGGTACTTATAATACCTTAATAATGACAAAGAAAAACGAAGTCGTAAGAATTGGTGGGTATTCTGTAGCTCCGGTTCAATACCCCTGGCTTGCAGATCATATCTTCCGGAATGTACCTGTTTTACCGGGATCATTTATAATAGATCTCACCTGTGGCATTTCCCGGGAATTGTATCTTCGATTTCCTCGTTATTTAAGAAACTTGAAGTTTTTAAACCCCATAATTCTGACGTCTGATATTAGTAGTCTGGTTGCTCACACTTCAAGGATTAGTACTTTCAGACGAAAGATGTTTTTTTCTGAAACTGATACCACCGTTCCCGTTAATGAATTGAATAATATATCAGCAGAATTAGAATTGGATCTGGAAGCTGATACAGATAATGCAGAAGGTTCAATGAATTTCAATCTATTCGATTTTATCAAATCTGCAGATGAAACGGAACCGGCAGCTTTTTATTCAAATCTTTATAATAATGGAAACCAGTACGGAAACGGATTCCGTAATATTGAGAAAATATGGTCAAAAGATAATCGTGCTGCTGCAAAGCTCAAAAATATTAATTCAAATTCACCTGGTAAGGTCAATCTTATCCATCCGGCTTTATTGGATTCGGCATTTCAGTTAATTTCTTTATTGTCAAAGAATAATGACACAGCATTTGTTCTTGATTCAATAAAGGAAGTAAAAATATTAAATACAGGATTTCAAAATGATCTTTGGTGCTGTGCTGAACTTACTCCAAACCAAAATATTCAGACAGGCTTTGAAGGTGAAGCTGGTATATTTAATTCGTCGGGAGACCTCTGTATCCGCTTGTCGGGAGTTAATTTTAAATATCCCGACCAGCTTCAACGGAAAGTCAAAATAAAAAAGAAAGTTATTATTGCAGCAAATTTTACTGCTGATCCCCTTGAAGATTCGCTGAAGTTCTGGAATGAATATTTTAGTTCTCCGTTCAGTTTTGAATTTGCACCTTATAACCAGATTTATCAACAACTATTGGATCCATCCGGCACTTTCTATAATAACCAAAACGGTATAAATGTAATTTTATTGAATCCTGAAGAATGGATGGCTAATGATGAAGGAAGATTATTACCGGTTGTAACCGGTGAGGGATATAAATCCCTGCTTAAAAATAAGAAGGTTTATCTGCTTCCGAATAAAATGGAAATCGTTCATGTAAATAGATACGAAACTGATTATTTGTATAAAGAGATTTTCAGGAACAGGTGTTATCAAAAACATGAAATTACTCTAAATGATAATGACACTGTAATTGATGTCGGGGCAAATATTGGGTTATTTACTTTATATGTTAATGCCCAAATCCATAATGCCCGGGTTTTCTCATATGAACCCTCCCCATTTGTATTCGAACTGCTTCGTATAAATGCCGGATTATATTGCAGTAATACAAAAGTATTCAATCAGGGAATCTCCGGTAAAAGAAGAAAAGCGCTCTTCACTTTTTATCCCAATTCATCTGTTTTTTCGGGATTCGCAGCCGATCAGACTGAGGATTCTGAAATTATCCGCCATATCATTGGAAATATCCTGAGGGATGAATCGGATGCTGATGACCAGGTGATAAATAATTATATAAATGAAATTACCGGGGACAGGCTTCACA
>DATICR010000171.1:0-2238 GCA_035456745.1 Ignavibacteriaceae bacterium | reverse complement strand
TAAGAATTAATTTTCACTGTTCCAATAAAACTTTTACATATCATTTTAAGGATTCTTTTATTTAAAGAGGAGGAATTCTTTTATTAAAATTAATAGTACTGTCGATAAGCATGTTTAATCCCGGTATTATGAATTTATTTTATTTTGATTTGTAACTATAATTGAATTGATACATTAAATTATCGGCACCGTTCTTTTTACTTAATATTCTATTCTAAAACCAGAAAAGATGGCTCACGAAGAACAAATATTAATTATTGATTTCGGCTCGCAGTATACTCAATTAATTGCCCGTCGTATAAGGGAGGCAAATGTCTATTCGGAAATTTATCCTCATAGTATAACACTGGAGTCTGTAAGGAAAATGAATCCTGCAGGAATCATTCTTTCAGGTGGACCAATGAGTGTATATGATGAAGGGGCGCCGAAAATTGATCCGAGGATATTAAAACTAAATATACCAGTATTGGGAATCTGTTACGGGCTTCAGTTTATTTCTCTTTCATTAGGAGGGAAAGTAGTACCGGCAAATGACAGAGAGTATGGCAAAGCGCTTCTTAGAATAAAAAGTGAATCCAAAATCTTTGAAGATGTAAAAAAAGAATCTGTTGCATGGATGAGTCATGGAGATTACCTTGAATCTCCTCCGGACGATTTTTCCATTATCGCCATTTCCGATCATTCACCGGTATGTGCAATAGCCAGTGATAAATATAAAATATATGGGTTACAGTTCCATCCGGAAGTAATGCACACCGAAGAAGGTAAAAAGATAATACATAATTTTTTGTTCAAGATATGCGGGTGTAAAGGGAAATGGACAACAGGCAGTTTTATTGAAGATAAAACAAAGGAAATAAGGGACAAAGCAGGCGATTCTAAAGTCATATGTGCCCTGAGTGGAGGTGTTGATTCTACCGTTGCGGCGGTACTTGTTGATAAAGCAATAGGCAGCAGGCTTACCTGTATTCATATAAATACAGGAATGATGAGAAAGAATGAAAGTGAAATTGTTCTGAAAATGTTTGAAGAAAAATTCAGGCTCAAAGTAATTTATATTGATGCTACCGAAAGATTTTTAAGCAAGCTGGCAGAAATTTCCGATCCTGAAACAAAAAGGAAGATTATCGGAAATACTTTTATTGAAGTCTTTGAAGAAGAAGCCAACAAAATCCCGGGAGTTAAATTCCTTGTGCAGGGAACTCTTTATCCTGATGTAATAGAATCTGTATCAGTAAAAGGTGCATCAACAACTATCAAAAGTCATCATAATGTTGGCGGTCTTCCCGAAAAGATGAAGCTCGGCTTAATTGAACCTTTCCGTGAATTATTCAAAGATGAAGTAAGGAGAGTTGGGAGAGAGCTTGGAATTCCTGAAGATTTTATAAAACGACATCCATTCCCGGGTCCGGGTCTTGCCGTCAGAATTGTCGGGGATATAACAAAACCGAAACTTGACATTTTGCGGGAGGCAGACGATATTTTCATAAATGAAATAAAGGATACCGGAATCTACGATGAAATCTGGCAGGCCTTTGCCGTGCTTCTGTCTATACAGTCTGTTGGTGTTATGGGAGATGCCCGGACGTATGAAAATGTTCTTGCTCTTCGTGCAGTTACTTCCGCAGACGGGATGACTGCCGACTGGTACAGGTTTAATCATGATTTTCTTGCTATGGTATCCAACAAAATCATTAATAAGGTACGCGGCATTAACAGGGTTGTTTATGATATCAGTTCAAAACCTCCCTCAACCATAGAATGGGAATAGAATTTTAATGATGGATGAAAATCAAATAACCAATAAAATGAAAATGGCTGCGGAGTTTGAACTTCAGGGAAAATTACTCCATACGGTTCAGATATACACCTCGATAATAAGCGAAAATCCCGAATACACAGATGCATATTTTGCCCTGGGAGAAGTTTATGAAAGGCTCGGGAATATTGAACCCGCGATTGAGATGATAAAGAACTATCTTCAGAAAGTTCCTGAGAATAAAGAAGTACGAATATATTTAAGCGAATTTCTTATGAGAAACAAACGGTGGGAGGATGCTAATGAAATATTAAGTTATATCCTACCCGAAGAGGAACCTGTAATTTCTTTTTTTCTTGGGTATTCACATTATATGCAGAAAGATTATGAAGTTGCCAGAATTAATTTTATGAATTTCCTACAGTACGGAAAACCGGATGAAATGCTGCAGGAAGCAAACCTTTATATTGCAAGAATAG
>DATICR010000170.1:0-2284 GCA_035456745.1 Ignavibacteriaceae bacterium | reverse complement strand
AATTATATTTTTATTAATGGGAAGGGGAAAGGAGGGGGAAAATGTAGAAAATTTCACCATTTTTGAAGATAAATAGCCTGGTAAAGTTCTGTTCGACGGTAAATATCAGAATAAAAGATTAATCTTTAGGTCTGGAGTCCCAATTGCCCCCTACTTCAAGATATTCAGCTTTATGATCTTTAATATTTTCTGAATCTTTATAAATTATGTGGCTAAAGCCGGTTTGTAAACTGAATAATATTTCCGTCGGTTAAAACCGACGGCAATTTTGGATTTATGCAGTCCATCATTATTCATGGCGGCCAGAGGAAAGTTTTCAGTCCACAAAAGGCAATTGCGGACTGAAGGCTTTAAGATTAATCTTTTACTCTTATGTTTACTGTCGAACTGTTGCCTCCTACTTCAGGATAATACATTAAATATCCTTGTGCGGCGGGAATTGTATATTCCCCGGGCATTTGAGCTTTGATGATATATGAGAATTCCATTTTGTCGGTACAATCGGTTACAAAGAATGCGACTTTTTCATCGCGGTATTCTCTGTCGGCATAGAACCAGCGCCAGGGTCTGTACTTCCAGTTTTCATAATAACCATAATTATTCTCACCTTCTATTTCAAATTTCTCATCTTCTTTAACTACTTCAAATCCTGAAGGAAGCATATCTTCTAAAATGAAATACTGAAGGTCATTGTCCAAGGCACTAACATAAGTTTTGACTAAAACATTGTCACCTGATTTAACTTCTCCGTCTAATGAATTTTTAGTATAAATTATTCTGTCCTTAGTCTGCTCAGGTTTCAGAACGAAATATTCTCTTCTAATCCTGAAGCTATTTACTTTTGCAGCCGGAGTTTGATTTTTTGTATAATATTGATCTATACCTGAAAAATAGAGTTTTCCATTGCCATTCTTTACAATTCGGATCTCATTTTCCCCTTTTTGGAGAATGTTATCTTTTAATCCGGTAAGCTCAATTGTTGACGTTTCTTTGAAAATATCATCTTTTGTAAAGTGTTTATTTATATACTGCGTACCATTTACGTAAACACTTACGTTATAATCCGGATTTAATTCATTGGTGGTTTTCAGATAATCTGCTAAGGCAAAAATCACTGAAGCAGTTTCCTGTGTTGACCTCCATGAGAATCCTTGTTTTTGCTGAAGAAGCCATCTGACAGTTTTACCAATCAGATCACTGGAAGCATTTGTTTTTAGAAGAGCTTTTAGCACGAAAGCCGTGGTTTGCACTTTATCATCCTGCCAGCTGTAATGCCATTCCTTTCCGCCCCAGTATGCAAACCTGGTTTCCGAATGAACCATAGCATTTAATTTTTCCGCAGTCTTCTGCGCGAGAGAATTATTATTAATATCTTTTAGTGCAACAGTTAAAAGTGCGAGGGCATATGCATTGAGGTCTTTTTTGAGCAGAGCTGTTATTTGATCATTTATATCTGAATAATTTCCCGAAGTATATTTCATTGCTGTTGCAAGAGAGTAGAGCATGAATGAAAGTGTCGTTTCATCTATATTATCATTTTTTTCAAGCTGCTGTTTAAGATTCTCTACTCCTCTTGAATAAGCATATTCGTCAATAGGGTAACCGGCATTTTTTGAAAGTGTCATTCCGTATATAACATAAGCCGTCATATAAGGATGGGTATTGTCATTTGTCCACCATCCCCAACCGCCGTCGTCGTGCTGGAAGCCATACAATCTTTTCAGACCTGCGTCTACCATTTTAGGCAGCTCTTCGATTGTTGAATATTTCAGTGGAGCATTAATATCCTTGAAAGCATTTGCAACAATTATTGTCGGAAGAAAACGACTCATTGTCTGCTCGACGCATCCGTAAGGATAACCGACCAGATCATCAAGCGCTTTAATTATTGTGCCGGCAAGAGAAGGACTCAAATTGAACTCCAGTTTTGCAGTTCTTAAATCAACATCATCAGGGATCCTGAAGTTAAGGACATCAGTTTTACTTATATCATCAAAATCAGATACGAGCGGTTTTGTTTCACGGATTCCCTTCGGAAGTATTGGAACCTTTAGTTCAATGGCATCCGATTCTTCATTTGTTAAAGCCTGTGCAGTCAGCTTTGCCTCACCAAGCGGATTATTGACTTTAACCCTCCAGTCGATCCTGAGTTCAACATTTTTATCGACCAGAATTTCATATACACCATTTCTATCTTTATTAATATCCGGATCATATCCGCTGCTGTTTACTTCAGAACCAATAAGCTCAACATTTTCAACATCGAAAGTGATCTTTGTCTTTT
>DATICR010000169.1:0-3385 GCA_035456745.1 Ignavibacteriaceae bacterium | reverse complement strand
TCATCCCTCATCATACTTTGACCTTACCCAAACTCACAAATGGAATACTCATTCGATTTTAATCGATATTCTGAAAATATTTTTCCACTTCAGAATTTTCTTATTGCTTTCCGTTATTAGGAAGTTACTCTCCTGTGTATCTGCAATTTTATAATTTTTTTTATTGAAAATTATTTCGGGAAAAATCTTTTATATAGTGTAATAAGAATTCTGTTTCTTTCCTTTATATCGATTCATAAATGTAGACTAAGAAATTAATCTACAAAATCGACACCTTATACGAAAAAAATTATATGTTTCCGAAATAATATGATTTAAATAATTCATTTGTTTAAGCGCATTTAGTGCGCATTCAGTGCGTATTTAGTACGAGATTAGTGCGCAATTAGATAATAATAGGACATTCATTTTAGACCAAAAATATTTAGTGCCTGGTAATTGAAAAAATAAATACTCAGAATGGAGGATTGATATAACGTTTGTTTTTCTTTCGATTAAAAATTGTTTTTGTTTTTGTAAAGGTTTTTCGCATCACATCTTATTTTCAGGTTATCTACATCACTTTAAATACAGTCTAAGCTCTTTTCTCTAATACACTTACAGAAAAAATTTCGTAGTGTGCGAAAGGGCTTCGTTAAAAGCGCACACGGTGCTTCTGAAACAATCGATGATTTGATTTTTTGCAGTATTTTATGATGGCATAAGGATTGTATATTCATTACGATTGAATTTAGATTTGATTCTGAGAGTTGATGTTTAAGCAGATGAATTGAGTGAAGATGTTGTTGTTTGTGATGTGAAATGTTAAATACAGAATCAAAATTCAAAGCCGCTTTTTAAGCGGCAGTTCTTTTTTAAACCTTTTTACCGTGTGACAGAGTCTAATTAACAGAAGATTCAATTGACTGAGAGCATTTGTTTGCTGGTCTGTTACCCTTATTGTGTTAATAAGATTTCTTCGATCCGGAAGAAAGGGTTTGTGATTCCTGATGATATGAACAATCAGAGGATATGAGTGATTATGTGAAGATTCGTTGGCAGCCCGGGTAAAAAGGAATCATATAAAAGCCGTAAAGTTTTATGCTTTGCGGCTTTTTTTGTGGGGAAGTTGCCGCAGAGACACAGAGGCGCTGAAGAGCAATAATTCATTCTATTATTGCATCATCTTACAAATAAATGTGGCTATCCGAAGGATCCCATTAGGGAAAGACTGGATTATATTCTTATATTTTTGTCCGTCGGCTGAAGGGCGACGGCAATTAAAAGATGGACAAAAATCTTATTGAGGATACTATTCAGTCATTCAACCCTCAGTCATTCATCCATTCCCCATCACTCATTCATCCCCATCAATTAAATCTTATAATATCAAAAATGAACCCGAGTCTTATCATTGGTCCCACGCGGGATGATACAATTAAGTTATCGGGATCAGAAAAATCTCTTAAGAATTCCAATTTATTATTTCCTACCGGGAAATATAATATCAAATTTACTCCGAACAGCCTGGTTAATTTTGTTTCAGCACCCAAACCAATAAAGTTGATTGGTTCGACATAATTACCGCCGGAATTGCCATCCCCTCTTCCATTTAAATGTCTCAGCCAGGCAATAAGATATGAAATTTTTTCTGTGGTCTTAATTTTTAAATTTGCACCGTATTCACCGCCAAAGAATGGGTTGCCAAGCAGCAGTCCGCCCTTAAAATCAATTCCGAATATATCATATTGTATCCCTGCTTTCAAATAGGCATTGAAAGGAGGAATACTTATATAGCTCCCTTTAATGTTGTTTTCAGGACTGTTTTTACAAGTCAATATGATGTCCGTCGTTAACCCGATATTTACAGTCTGACTATAACTTTCCTGCAGGCAAAATAAAAGAATGGCCGTTACGATAAGTGATGTCTTCATAATTCCCCAGGTAAAACTTTATTATGTAGAACCTCCGGAAAGAAATTTAGAATTAAAATGGAACAAGATCAATATTATGAATTCCTGCAGTGCAACATGTCCGAGATTGTCGGAAAAACACAGTTTCCCCAGGGGGATATCGCAATAAGAAACAGCCGGGCAATGTGAAAGAAAACGAAGCGGATGGCCTGCACTGATAATTCTGCAACATTGCCGTAGAGCACACCCATTTATCTATTTCAGGGATTTTAATGAAATTTTAATCGAATCTTAATTTTCCGGATTGAAGTTCCGCATCAGATCATAAAATTTTCACTTTCCCCTCCTGAGGATCTTATAAATAAATCACTTAATTATTAATTAATACAAGGAGAAAAAATGAAAAGCAGAATGATAATTTTACCTCTGTTGTTGGGAGCTGTACTATTCCTGAGTTTCAGATTTTTGGATAGTCCCCGTTTAGTTTATATGTCCAAAGTACCTTCTATTACCGGAACTTATAAATTAATGTCGCGCACCCTTCCAGACGGTTCTGTTATTAAACCTCCCATGGTAGCCGGCATTGCGACCTTCACTAAAGATATGAGGAATTTTAATGTTATGTGGACGGATAAGAACGGTAAGCATTTTTCCTACTCGGTTTTTTCCAATTATAAGCTCACGGATAAAGATTATACCGAATCAATTATTTTTGGAATAATGAATGATGAAATAAGCGGAAAGGGAATTACGTATACCACTAACCAGACAAAAACTGTTCCTATTACTTATGACGGGAAAAAATTGGAGATTCAGATGCCGTTTGATCCTCCCAAGGTTACTTATGAGGGGAATAAAATGACTGCAACTGCTGAAGGACAGTTTACGGATTATTGGGAAAAAGTTAAATAAGCACTATTTGTCATTGCGAGTCCCGCTCTGCATTTTCACCCAGCGGGACATATTTCGCTTCAGGAATTTATATAATTGAATTAAGGTCAGGTTGCTCTACAAGAAACAGCCAGTAAATGCGAAAGAAATTAAAGATGACATCTTCTAACATTCTGAACTCAAAACGAAAGATGTCATCTTTTCATAAAATTCTTTATTGTAAATATTCTATGCGTTCTCCAGGTCGAAAATCTCACAAATCCATTTACATACCTTATGATAGCTATACAAATTTAATGACATGCTGATCATTGCCATGCAACCATGCAATTCATTCAACCATGCTTCCTTTTTCTTCTCCCTCCGTTTCCTCTGTTAACTCTGTGGTGATTTAAACAATTTTGCTGTCTGATGCATTGCTGTCCAAATTATTTTTAAAGCACTGAAAAAAAATTCATTTGGGGTAAAAATGAGAATTATTTACTTGTTTTTGTTTGCTGCTTTTCTTTTTGCCGGCTGCGGATCCGACAGGAGTAAAGAAGAGCAGGCTATTAAGGATGTGATAAATAAAAATAACGAAGCCGAAAATAATGAAGATATTA
>DATICR010000168.1:0-5448 GCA_035456745.1 Ignavibacteriaceae bacterium | reverse complement strand
ATGATTATGCTATAAATGAACTTAAGATTCCCGGAATAGTATTGATGGAAAATGCTTCCCTTGAAATTTTCAGTATGATCGATGCCGCAAGGGAAGAATTAAATCTACCTAAAAGGATTGCTTTTATATGCGGAAAAGGGAATAATGGGGGAGATGGTTACGCAGCAGCAAGACATTTTTTCAATAATGATTATGAGGTTATCATAATCAAAATCGGTCAACAGAATGAAATGTCTGATGACTGCAGTATAAATTATTCGGTCCTCATTAATTTAACATCCGGTAAAGAATCTGTAAAGTTTGTTGAATATAAATCATTAAGTGATCTTAAAAAAATCAAAAATTATCCTATGATTACCGATGCGATGCTTGGGAGTGGAATAGAAGGGGTATTACGTGAACCTTATAAATCAATTGTGAATGAGATAAATAAATTTAATGCGTTCAAAATAGCTATTGATATTCCTACCGGTGTAAGTGCAGATAGAGGTTATGCTGAAAATGCTTTTATGTCTGACTTAACAATTACACTTGGTGAATTAAAAAAGGGCTTATTTTTTGGAAGTGGTGCTGTGAATAGCGGAATGGTGCTTAAAGGAAATATAGGGATAGGATTTTCTTTGTACGAAAAATATAATACTCCTGAATATTTGATAGAACCCGAGGACGCCTATGTAACACTCCCCGTGAAAAAGCAAGACGATTATAAATATTCTGCAGGTAAGGTATTTACAATAGCCGGTTCGGGGGATCTGCCCGGGGCTGCTGTTCTTACTTCCAAAGCAGCACTCTTATCCGGTGCAGGGGCTTCTATATTGGCTTATCCGCGATCCGTAAGGAGATTGGTACATAAAGATTTGGGCGAGGTTATAGTAGATGCTTATGAAGATGAAAAAACAGAAATTCTCACTTCGGAAAATATTAAAGAATTAAATAAAAGAATTAAATGGGCTGATGCGGTAGCTATTGGACCTGGTCTGGGTAGGGAACAAACCACGCAGGAAGCTGTTCTGAAAATAGTAAATGGAAGACATTATAAGAATATAATAATAGATGCCGATGCAATTTTTGCGGTCGGCGAAGCTGACTATCAACAGTGCAGCCTTAGGGACGCGGTATTGACTCCACACCACGCTGAGTTTGCTCATTTGATCGGCTTAGATCTAAAAGAACTTGAAAAGGATATACTGAAATACGGAAGAGATTTTACTCTTGAAACCGGAGCCTACCTTGTACTTAAGGGAGCCCCGACAATAATATTTACACCTGAAGGTGATGCATTGATCAATACAACCGGTAATCCCGGAATGGCAAAATTTGGAACCGGAGACGTTTTAACAGGTGTAATAGCATCATTCATTGCCCAGAGTAAAAAACTGGAAGAATCTATAGTTGCAGCAGTCTATATCCATAGTTTATCTGCCGATCTATTACTTGGTAAATTCACGGAGTATGGATACACTGCCTCCGATATTAGTAAAAATATTTCATCAGCAATAAAATTTTTAAGGAAAACTTTTGATCAATAAACTTGAATCGAACAAAAAATGGCTGATTTATCTCCCTTTGATTATATACTGGATGATTCTATTCGTCGCTACAACTTTACCATCAAAAGATTTGCCCGATACCCATGTAAGTGACAAAATTGAACATTTTACTGCTTATTTTATTCTGGCTGTGTTATTAAATTTTGCTATGATGTTTCAGAATAAATATCCCGGTTTAAGACGTAAAGCCTGGCTTTTCACTCTTATCATAATTTTAACTTATGCCGGGCTTGATGAGCTCCATCAACTATTTATTCCCGGTAGGGACTGCGAAGTTTTGGACTGGGTTGCAGATTCATCAGGTGTGTTGTTGGGTGTAGGATTAGTTAGATTTTTAATAAATTACTATAAATATAAACCCCAAATCAGATAATTATAGATTATTTTGAATATATCACAATATTTTAAGTTATTTTTAGGAACATTATTTATTTTTTATAGTGCAATAAAGTGGTAAAGAATTTGACAAAAGAAACATCATTTGTTAATTTGGCGGGCGATTAATATGCCTTTAAGGAGGAGTTATTAGATGGCACTTGTAAAAAGTCCGAAAGCAGATTTAAAACGCGCATACAAAAGGATTTTTGAGATAAGTTTAATCATTGCTCTGATTATCTTAATCGTAGCGTTTAAATTTTTCCCTGAGCTGAAATCACAAACTGTCATTGCTGAAGGTCCTCAGGAATTGTTTAAAGTTGAGGATGTACAGCAAACGAAACAGGAAAACAGACCACCACCACCACCAAAACCACCAATTCCGATTGAGGCACCGTCCGAGGATGTTCTTGAAGATATCACTATTGCAGAAACGGAACTTGATGTTAATCAGGAGGTTGAAGCTCCGCCTCCTCCGAAAGTTGAGAAAAAAGTTGAAGAAGAACCTCAATACTTTGTTGCAGTTGAAGAAATGCCCGAACCTATTGGCGGAATCCAGGGAATTCAAAGCAAAATAGTTTATCCTGAAATCGCTAAAAGAGCCGGTATTGAGGGAAAGATTTATGTAAAGGCTTTTGTTGATGAACAAGGTAATGTCACTAAAGCTGTCATTGAAAAAGGATTGGGAGCAGGTCTTGACGAAGCTGCTGTAAAAGCTGTTAAAGAAACAAAATTTAAACCCGGAAAACAAAGAGGAAAACCTGTAAAAGTTCAGGTAATGATTCCTATTGTTTTCAAACTTCAATAAAAAATATTTATTGTAAAAAAGGCGTCACAAAAGACGCCTTTTCTATTTTAATTCCCGCTCTTTCCCGCTATTCTCTCAGTCTTTTCGTCTTTCAATCTCCTCATTTCTCCGTCTCCTCATCTCTCGGTCTCCACTTTGGTCTTTCTATCAAAATATCCCACAATTTCAGGGTATCTAAAATGAGTAAATTGTCTCAGAGTATTTTATATTTATATATAAAATGAAATTCTCTTATGACTTTGAAACAAAAGACTAAAAAAAACTTTTGGCTGGTGGGATTTGTAATTATTCTTACCATATTTAATCTTTTTTTTCTGTATTTCATTAAATACAATAATCAGCATTTGCCCTTTACATATTTCAGATTATCTTACATAGGAAATCTGTTTAACCTTATATTTAACTCACTGTTAATAATCGGATTACTAATACATGTTTTAAATAAAAAAAGTTCATTGCCTGCCATTTTCATATATGTACTTTCCACTTTAATGACTATATTTTTATTTGCTGCCTGGATTTTTTCAAAGTCCCGTTTTCATTTTCCTGATATAATGATATTAAATCAGCCATTGAATAAAATTTTTGTCAGCGGTCTTTTTTGTATCTATCAATTCATTCAGTTTATTCTTACCGTTGAAATCTGGCTTAGCATTTTCCGCAAGCCGGGTTATATTTTCATACATTCATTCTTTGATTCGGTAGTAATAACACTAATTCTGCTTGTTTTTGCTTTTTTTTATTCCGGTATCAATAAAAATTATGATATCGAAGAGTATGCGTATAAAAACGGCATAGATGTTGGGGTAGTTTTAGGTGCAGCAGTTTGGACAAATGAACCCAGTCCCAGTCTTAAGTCTAGGGTCGATAAAGCCTTCAACTTATATAAGATAGGGGAAATACAGAAAATCCAGCTGACTGGTGGAAATGCGCCGGGGGAATTAAGTGAAGCAGAAATGGCTTTTAAATATCTAAAGACAAAAAATATCGATACAAATGATGTCTGGATTGAGAAGAATACCACTTCAACTTCAGAACAGATACAATTTATTAATTTCAGACTGATGGTAAAACCACAGATCAGAAGTGTAATCGTTATCTCAGATTCGTATCATCTTCCCAGGGTAAAACAAATCGCTGATTTTTATCATTTAAACTTGAGAGTTGCATCTTCAAATCTGGATCTGCGATTTGAGAATAAAATTTATTATAAAATGAGAGAAAGTGCCGCAATTTTAATATTTTGGTTCTTCGCAATTTAATTTAAATGAAACAACGGAGATTTAATGGTTAACTTCGAAAACATTGAAGAATTTGGTCATGAGCAGGTTGTTTTCTGTTCAAATAAAGAAACCGGCCTCAGGGCGATCATAGCTATTCATAATACAACGCTTGGACCGGCACTTGGTGGAACTAGAATGTGGAATTATAAAAGTTTCGATGATGCTCTTACTGATGTTCTGCGGTTATCAAGAGGAATGACTTATAAGGCTGCTGTATCGGGCTTAAATCTTGGAGGAGGTAAGGCTGTAATAATCGGTGATTCGGCGACTCAGAAAAATGAACTGCTTTTCAGATCATTCGGAAAATTTGTGGAAGGCCTTGCAGGCAGATACATAACTGCTGAAGATGTGGGAACTTCTGTAACCGATATGGAATACGTGAGGATGGAAACCAAGTATGTTACGGGTGTTTCAAAAGCATTGGGTGGTTCGGGTGATCCTTCACCTGTCACCGCATACGGTGTTTTTGTGGGAATGAAAGCCTGCGCCAAATTCAGATGGGGTAACGATTCTCTTGAAGGTAAAAAGGTAGCGGTACAGGGTGCTGGTCAGGTCGCCAGGTATCTTTGTGAACACCTCTACAATGAAGGGGCGGATTTGTATATAACGGATATAAATGAATCGAAAATTAAAAGAGTACTTGAAACTGTAAAGGCACAGGTTGTTAAGCCCGAGGAAATCTATGGGCTGGATGTGGATGTATTTTCTCCCTGTGCACTTGGAGCGATAATAAATGATGATACGATAAATAAATTAAAAGCTGAAATTGTTTCCGGCGGAGCTAATAATCAATTGGAGAATGAAGATGTTCATGGACCTCTTTTAATGAAAAAGGGAATTCTTTATGCTCCAGATTATGTTATAAATGCAGGTGGTCTGATAAATGTTGCTAATGAGCTTGAAGGTTACAGGCAGGACCGTTCTCTAAAACAGGCTGAAAAAATATATGATGTTATAGGGAAAATTCTTGAGATTTCTTCGAAAGAGAATATACCGACATACGAAGCTTCAAATAAGATGGCAGAGGAACGCCTGAAAAATATCGGGAAAATAAATAATATGTATACTGGCAGGTCATCATTTTCCGGAAGGCTTGGCGAATTATATCTCAAATGAAAAGATGATGAAATAATTCAAAATATTTTTATAAATTTTAGATAGTTCTTATTCCAGATTGTGGGTGCGTCAATGACACAAATGTTTAAAAGAAGAATTGTAAGAGAAAGAGTTCTTCAGATACTATATGCTTTCGAATTAAACAGTGAATCCCTGCATGAACTGACGGATGGGCTTCTGGTTGATCTAACTGATCCTGTCGATAAGAAGTTTGCTAATGAACTGGTGAATAAAGTGATAATTCACCATAAAGAACTTGATTTGAAAATTAAAGAACGCGTTGAGAACTGGGAAATGGGGAGGATTGCCCTTATCG
>DATICR010000167.1:0-2012 GCA_035456745.1 Ignavibacteriaceae bacterium | reverse complement strand
AGTATCATTTCCGGCTGAACTGAGGGGGAGTATTATCCATAGAATTCTGCAAAAAAATAATCCTGATATTTCAAAGGAGGAAATCATAAGTATAATTAAAGAAGAGGATCGAAATGTTGATGATGAAGCTGCCAGCTCTCTACAGATTGAAATTTTCGGGAGATTAAAAGAACTGTTCGGTTCGGACATTTATAGTTTAATAAATAGTTATAAAAAATCTTTTAATGAATACGAAATTTATCTTAAGGAGGAAGATTATTTCCTCCATGGAATTATAGATAAGCTTATAATTGATGATAAAAAAGCAATAATTATTGATTATAAAACTGATGCTGTGCAAAAGGAAGAAATTTGTGTCCGGGCATCACTTTATTTCCCTCAATTAAAATTTTATTCCTATATTGTAAGCCGTTTGTATAAAGAATTAACATCCTTTGAACTCAGGATAATTTTTATCAATTTTCCCGGGGAGGATGTTAATATGAAAATCGGTCGTGAGGAAGCCATTTTGTTTGGAGATGAAGTCAAGGCTATGATTCGCCAGATAAGACTGAGGGAATTTGACCAGAATCTGACTCATTGCAAAGAATGCAGTTTCGCTTTAGAAAATTCAAAATGTATAGTTGAACGGGTATAATTAACAATGTCCATTGATAAATAAATGGTGATAAATGCATAGAAAAATCTCCTACATAAGAGACCTTGAAATAATTGAAAGGGAACTTAACGATAGTTCGGGGGGAATTCTTGCTTTTAACGTAGACGGCGAAAAAGTAATGCAGTTTACTACTACATATTTATACCTGGATAAAAATATTTATTTCTTTCTTGATAAAGATGATGAAGTATACGAAAAGATAAATTTTAATGGTTCTGCAAGTTTTACCGTGGTTAAAGATGAGAGAGTGAAAAAGATCAGAGCAAAGGAAGCTAGTTATTACTTATTCTCGGCATCTGTTGCCGGTCCGGTAAAAATTGTCGAAGAGAAAAAAATCATCGACGAGATCAAGCATAAATATCTGTCAAAGTATTCACTGAGAAGGCACAGTGAATCAAAATCTTCACACCTTAAAGAATTAGTGATGATAGACTCCGAGGAAATTCAGGCAACCGAGGAGGAAGGCGTTTAGTGTGAAGTATTTAATCCTGCTTCTTTTAACGGGGTTAATTTTTGCAGGATGTTCGGCTTCTGAAAGAATTTATTATGATATACCCATCGAATTAAAAAATCCTGAAGCCGTCCATGAGTTCATCTCAAAATACTCCCCTTATATTTCCGCTAAAAAGATCTTTTTAGACCCCGGTCATGGAGGTGAAGACCGGAAAAATAAAGGTTATCAGGGTCTTGCAGTAGAAGCCGATATAAACCTGCGTGTAGCACTTTACCTGAGGGATTTTTTGCAGAAAGCGGGCGCTGTAGTCGTGATGTCGCGTGCATCGGACGAAACAGTAGGGCTAAAAGACCGTTCCATTATGGCTAATGAAAGCAGGGCAGATCTTTTTATAAGCATACATCATAATGCTCCGTCTAATGATGGGGATGATTACACTAATTATACTTCCACATATTATCACGCCACAGTTTCCGATTACGAATATGAGCCATGCGAGCATGATCTTGCCAGATATGTAGAGAGGGATCTTTCCTATGCAATGAGAAATTCAGGTGGACCTGGTTCATTCGACGGCACTTATTCTGATTATAGCATTTATCCGGGTGAAGGTTTTTCTGTATTAAGAGAAACCCAAATACCGGCAATACTTGTTGAATGCGGATTTCATACACATCATCTCGAAGAGAGACTGCTCGCAATTGACGAATTTAATAAAATTGAAGCCTGGGGAATTTTCAGAGGGTTGTGCCGGTATTTTAAGGCGGGCATCCCGGGGGTCGCTCCATTATTCAGTGATACAACTTTTAAGAGCGGCGACATTAACATTCAATTTGGTGTACAGGATAGTCTGGGTATTGATACTGCTTCAATTATCGCTGAATTTGATTCTATAAAAAC
>DATICR010000166.1:0-4940 GCA_035456745.1 Ignavibacteriaceae bacterium | reverse complement strand
AATCAGATCGTGGTGTAGCAGGGTGTTATCATACGGGACTTGAATAACTTTAAACAATTCGAGAGGCAATGAAAACGAGGCAGTGCTGCTTTGAAAGGCATTTCGTAAGATGATTTCATCAAGAGCGCCCTGCAGCATGGCGCTAATCTTCGTTTCTTTATCAGTCTCCAGGTTTATCGAATCATTGAAAAAAGCTTCATCAATGTTTTCAAGAACAAACTCATCTTCTTTCCGAACTATTTCAACTACCTGGAGTTTTGAAGAGGAGATTGTGAATCCAAGATGATTTTCAAATCCTGTCATCGCTTCCTGTTATTCCCAGGATGCAGTATTCTTTAGAGCATCACTTTCCAGACTGCCGATAGATCCGTACCCATCAGGATCTTCAAGATAATACCTGGTGCCTACAACTTTGGTCGAGATAATGCGTTTGATTTCTTTATTTTTTCCGAATATTGTATCAGCCGTGACAGACGTGTCTATCTGTAATACATATTTATTATGAGTCTTTGGAGTTCTGTACAAACTATCGGGAGAGAATTGTCCGGAAGTTAATGAAACAAACGGATTGGCAGGTCTTCTTGAAAGGGAATCATACGCATTTTTAACACTGTCAACCATAGGATCAGTTTTAATAAAATTTATAAGACTGTCGAGATTTGCTGTAAAATGTCCATATTTCTTATTCCACAATATTTCAGCTTCCTTAATATTTTTCATTCGAAGATGTGATTCCGTCTTATAATATTTCTCCATTTCAACCGCATCCTTGGGATCGATAATTGCTACTTTTATTAAAACAACTATCAATATTGCAATAACAACATAAAGTATGGCGTGAATATACCAGGGTTCTGGCTTAGTCATTTCTCCTCCGGAACTTTGAAAAAATTTTAATAATCAATATATAGAAACTTTTCGATATTATTTAATCTGGTTTCTCCGATTCCCTTAACTTCAAGAAGTTCATTAAGTTTCTTAAAACCGCCTTTTTTTTCTCTGAGAGCAATTATTTTTTCAGCGGTTTTATCGCCGATTCCCGGCAATTTTACCAGATCATTTAAGCCGGCAGTATTAATATTTATGCTTTTTATGCCGGGAAGCTTTTTGGCTTCTTTTTTGTAAAAATTTCCGTTGTTAAAATCTAAAACTTCCCGCTTATAGTCAACATTTTTATTCCCCTCGGATGCAGTATCCGGGTTAATTTTTTCCCCGCTTTCCTTAAAAAGCTTCTCCTGGGAGGAATAATCAAAATTTGTATAATCTGCTGAATTCTCTTTAACAAGGTACGCTTTATAACCTAATCCTGTTAAAAACACTGAAATAAGAAATAAAATGACTTTTATCTCTGTGTTGGTAAATCCGATTTTCCTGGATAATTTATCAAGCACCCCGGTACTCCCATTATTTTTTTATTTGTTTCGAACAGCAAGATGGCATCGTGAAAAGATATCTTCTTTGGTCGTAATAGCATTTATGAATAAAATAATTCTCAGAGCCCAAACCTCTTAAAGAAATTTTTCTCCTCTGATCCTGAAGATGATTTTATGTTTGGACTTTCCATCAGCTCTCTCAGCAGTTCTTTTTCTTTTGCACTGAGTTTCTTTGGGATTGATATGTTGACCCTAACAATCTGATCCCCGCGTCCGGAATGATTTAAATGTCTTATTCCTTTGTCTTTCATCTTCAACAGCTTGCCGGAAGGTGTACCCGACTCAATTTTTAATTTTGCCTTTCCATTTAATGTAGGTACTTCTACGTCTGCCCCGAGAACCGCTTCAGGATAACTCACAAATAAATCATAAAGAATATCGTCTCCTTCACGTGCAAAATATTCATGCGGTATTTCTTTGAAAATTACTATAAGGTCTCCGTTTGGACCACCGCGCTTTCCTGCATTACCTTCATTGCGGAGAGTCATATAATTGCCTTCACTTACTCCGGCAGGAGATTCTATTTTTACGGTAACTTCATCCTGAATTCTTCCATCACCCATACATTTTTTGCAGGGTTTGTCTATTACCGATCCTTCACCACTGCAGTTGTTGCAGGTGGATATATTTACAAACTGGCCGAAAACCGAACGGGATACGGTCTTTACTTCACCGGAACCATGACAAACAGGACAGGTGGTTTTGGATGTTCCTGATTCAGCACCGGTTCCATTGCAAACATCGCATTTAATGTGCTTCTTTATTTTTATCTTTTTCGATGTACCTTCAGCTATTTCCTCCATTGTAAGCTGAAGCGTTACACGTAAATCAGATCCCGGGGTTCCGCCTGTTCTTCTTCTCGACCGGGTTCTTTGCCCTCCTCCAAAGAACTCATCGAAAATGGAACCTCCGCCGAAAATATCGGAGAAATGAGAAAAGATATCATTTATATCAGTGAATCCCTGACCTGCGCCTCTAAGTCCTGCATGACCATAATGGTCATAATTAGCACGTTTTTCATCATTGCTTAAAATTTCATAAGCTTCAGCTGCTTCTTTGAATTTGTCCTCAGCTTCTTTATCGTTTGGATTACGGTCCGGGTGGAACTGCATCGCAAGTTTTCTGTAAGCTTTTTTTAAATCCTCTTTAGAAGCAGATTTATCTACTCCCAGCACCTCATAATAATCTCTTTTAGACATATATTACTCTATTCCTCAGAATTTTCGTTGTCGGAATCTTCAGGCTCTGCCGTATGTTCCCCTGTATCTTCGCTGACAATAACTTTTGCGTGTCTGATTACCCGGTCTTTATATATATAGCCCTTTTCTACTTCATCAAGGACAGTGTGAGGAGGAACCTCGTCGGATTTTCTCTGCATTAAAGCTTCATGATAATCCACATTAAACGGCTGACCAACCGACTCAATTTTCTTTACTCCCTGTTCATCAAGGACTTTCATAAATTTATCATAAATTAATTTAATACCCTGTTTTAATGATTCAATGTCGTTGGAGCTTTCTATATGATCCAGCGATCTCTCGAAATCATCAACTATAGGGAGAAGTTTTAAGATAAGCGATTCGGCAGCATACTTAAGCAGATTAAGCTGATCATTCTCGTTCCTTCTCTTATAGTTTTCAAATTCTGCTGCTTTTCTCAGAAGCCGGTCTTTTAGTTCGGCTGCTTCTTTTTCCAATTGCACAATCCTTTCATCTTTTTCATCTGAGTTTTCATTTTCATCCTGTGATTTAATTCCTTCATTTATTTCAGCATCCGGTTTGCTGTTTATTTTTTCCTGGCTGGTATCTTTTTTATCTTTTTTCATCGTGACTCTCCGCTTAATTTTCTGATTTAAAAATTTCTGATAACATTTTTGTCATATAATCAACAATGGCAACTACTTTTGAATACTCCATTCGCTTAGGACCAATAACTCCCAGGGTTCCTGAAGTATCTCCATATTGATATTCTTTGCTTACAAAACTGTACTCTTCCAGTTTACGATCTTCATTTTCACTTCCTATTGAAATGAAAACCTGGTTTGTGCCGGACCCGCTCCCTTTATCAAGTATATGAATAATAATGTCTTTATTCTCCAGTAGTTCAATAATTCCCGGAAACTTTTCAGGGTCTTCGAATTCGGGCTGCTTAATAATATTTCCTGCACCTGTTATAAAAAGATTACTCCCTGAACTTGCTTCTTTAAAGATTCTATCTACTGATTCAACAAACAATCTTATTACAGGTTTTTGCTCTTCATTAATATCCGTAAATCTGTCTTTGAATGTAGATCTGATCTCTTTAAAAGTTAATCCTGAAAGTCGTTCATTCAACAGATCCTGTACGGATTCAAGCAATGAAGTTTTTAGCTGTGACGCAACTTCAAGTGTAATAGTTTTTACCAGACCTCCTTTGATACTGATTACAACAAGTAATCTGTTTGTCGAAAGAGTTACAAGCTGAATCTTGGCTAAAATTCCAGAATCGAGTCTGGGATATGTCACACAGGCAAGCTGTCTGGTAATGTTACTCAGAATCAGAGAAGTAATTCTAAGTATTTCTTCAGTCTCATTGGATTCGAAATCCAGTCCCTTACTGATAATTCCTTTTTCAGAACTCTTTATTTTCTGTATTTCCATTAAAGAGTCTACATAAAACCTGTAACCCTTGTCGGTTGGCACTCTTCCGGCAGAAGTATGGGGATGATTTATAAATCCGGACTCTTCAAGATCAGCCATAATATTCCTCACCGTAGCAGGGGATATACCAATATCATATTTTTTAGTAATAAATCTTGAGCCGACAGGGGATGCAGTTAAAATGAACTGCTGAATAATTGACCTCAGTATTACTTTTTCGCGATCTGTTAATTCTTCTTGTTCCATGAAATCTATTCATTTTAATTGACAAATATAAAAAAATAAAGTAAAAATAGATAACCCAAAATTGTGCAAAAATATGTGTATTTCGCACTTTTTAATAGCCTTTTTAGCAATCATCCCGGGAGAGTGATAATTGTGAAACGGGAATTCACTTATTTATGAATTAGCAAATTAGCGAATTCGCGAATATTCGAATTAAATTCGATATTTCGCCAATTCGAAAATTATTCATCTATTATACATCCAGTTGTGAAATGAGAATTCTTTTATTTACGAGGAATTTTTTGGTTTATTTTGTTTCCTAATCCATTTCATATTAAATTTTGCCTGATTTTTAACCAGTATTTTAAAGAAAATAATGAAGCAGAATTCCACTTATAAGAATGCCGGCGTGGATATTGAAGCCGGCGATGAGACAGTTAAAAAAATTAAAAAATTAGCAAGAACGACCTTCAGCAAAAATGTCCTGTCGGATATTGGTTTGTTTGGCGCTTTCTACCAGCCTGATTTGAATGAATATAAAGAACCGGTATTAGTTTCCAGTGTCGACGGTGTGGGAACCAAACTTAAAATTGCATTTGCTCTGGATAAACATAATACGGTTGGACAGGATCTTGTGAATCAT
>DATICR010000165.1:0-3028 GCA_035456745.1 Ignavibacteriaceae bacterium | reverse complement strand
CGGTTACTTATTTCAATTCCGATACTGAAAATTCTATAAAATAAATTCAGCATTTTATAACATTAATACCTGTTTCATCTCGTATATTTGCATTATACCCATATACAAGAATCAGAATCCGTATCAAGTGTCAATTAGACTAAACGTTGTATTATTAACAATAAGAAGGATGATTGAGATATGAGCAAAGAACATACTGCGAATGATCATATGCAGATGGAGCATAATATGCACATTAATGAAAGTAATAAAAAACACGAGCGTAAAAAGAATAATCAGAGCAGACATCATGGGCATATGATAGAAGATTTCAAAAAGAGATTCCGGATCTCACTCCTGATTACGGTCCCTATTCTTTTACTCTCACCGATAATACAGAAATTTCTGGGGTTACAGGATTCCCTCAGTTTTGACGGCGATAAATATGTTCTTTTCATTTTATCATCCATTGTATTCGTCTATGGCGGTTTTCCTTTCCTGAAAGGTCTTGCATCTGAATTAAGAAAATTACAGCCAGGTATGATGACCTTAATTGCGCTTGCCATTTCTGTAGCATATTTCTACAGCGCTGCTGTAGTACTCGGAGTCAAAGGAGAGGTTTTCTTCTGGGAGCTTGCAACACTTATTGACATTATGCTCCTTGGTCACTGGATAGAAATGAAATCTGTAATGGGAGCATCAAAAGCACTGGAAGAGTTAGCGAAACTGATGCCCGATGAAGCACATGCAATAGACGAAAAAGGTAATGTTAATGATACACCTGTATCTGATCTTGCAGCGGGTGATAAACTTCTTGTAAAACCCGGAGAAAGAATCCCTGCCGATGGAAAAATTATTGAGGGCAAGACATCAATAAATGAATCAATGATTACCGGAGAATCCAGACCTGTCTCCAAATCCGAAAACGATAATGTAATCGGGGGTTCAATTAATGGGGAAGGATCAATAAAGATAACCGTTGAAAAAACAGGTGATGATTCTTTTCTTTCTCAGGTTGTCAAAATGGTAAAAGAGGCGCAGGAGAGCAAATCAAAAACCCAGAATTTTGCTGATAAAGCTGCATTCTGGCTTACAATAATTGCTATAACTGCAGGTGCAGTAACAATGTTTGTCTGGCTTGTATTTACAGGAGAGACTTTCAATTTTGCCTTATCAAGAACAGTCACGGTAATGGTTATCACCTGTCCTCATGCACTTGGACTGGCAATACCACTTGTAGTTGCAGTTTCCACTTCCCTCTCAGCGCAGCACGGACTGCTGATACGTAACAGAACAGCATTTGAAACAGCCAGAAAACTCCAGGCTATTATTTTTGACAAAACCGGAACATTAACCAAAGGTGAATTTGGTGTTACAGATATTATCCCCTTAAATAATGAATATAATAAGGAAGAAATATTAAAGTATGCTGCAGCTGTGGAAGCTGAATCCGAACATCCTATTGCAAAAGGAATAATTGAATCAACTGAAAACAAGTTCTCAGTTAAAGAGTTTAATTCTATTCCGGGTAAGGGTGCAGAAGGAAAAGTGGAAGGAAAAAATGTTAAAGTTGTTAGTCCGGGTTATTTGTCGGAAAACAATATTGAGTTAAAAGAAAATAGTAAAACTGAAAAACTTTCTGCCGAAGGAAAGACCGTTGTCTTCATTTTAATAAATGATAAGCCTGCAGGTGCAATTGCCCTTGCGGATATGATAAGAGAAGAATCGAAAAATGCAATAAGGCAGTTTAAAGAGATGGGAATAACACCAATGATGCTCACCGGGGACAGTAAACAAGTTGCAAAATGGGTTGCCGATGAACTTGAAATCGATGATTATTTTGCTGAAGTGCTTCCCGACAAAAAGGCTGAAAAAGTGAAGGAAGTTCAGAAACGCGGCTTAATTGTAGCAATGACGGGTGACGGAGTAAATGATGCCCCGGCACTTGCCAGTGCTGACGTAGGTATCGCTATCGGTGCAGGAACAGATGTAGCAGTTGAGACTGCAGATATAATTCTTGTTAAGAGTAACCCGGGGGATGTGGTCTCTTTAATAAAATTCGCAAAAGCAACATACAAGAAAATGGTTCAGAATTTAATATGGGCAACCGGTTACAATCTTATAGCTATTCCTCTTGCGGCGGGAGTGTTGTATTCAGAAGGAATAGTACTCAGTCCGGCAATGGGTGCTGTGCTAATGTCATTGAGTACAATAATTGTTGCAATTAACGCAAAATTATTGAAAGTTGACTAAAGCTTTAGTTACTAAATTTTGAATAAAATAGGGAAAATTTTTAGAAAATCAACGTTAAAAATGCCATCACGGTTTGGATTTAAGAATTGATGCGGACCGTGACAGCCCGGTAAAGGAACTGCTAACTGATGATCCTTTAAGTATATCAGGATAGAATCATACATTTGAGTATTTGTGAAGCAGCTGGATGAAGAAATAAAAAGTATGCATTTGTTGAGATTTTGTGCCTGTTAGTTTTTTAAATACTATGAGTTATATTAATTATAGGAGAGGCTTATGCGACGTTTAAATATTTTGAATGTCTTGTTACCCCTTATATTGATTATTCCTTTAACCAGTGAACACACTTCATTATTAAATGCCCAAATTCAACCGGACTCTTTATTATTAAAAGAAATATTTAAAATATGGGCAGTTGATAACCATTCTCATGCTTCTCCTTTCATACAGAAAATTGTCGATCAACCAGAGCCAGAGGATGCACTTGGCACCGCACAATTTCCATATCCAGTAAGACTCAGAGTCGATAATCCTGAATATATCAAAGCGTGGCATTCTCTGTATAATTATTCGTATTCCGATATGGATTCAACACATACTAAAGCTGCACTGCATAATAAGTATTTACTAATGCGGGAAAAAAGAGAAGACTGGCCAGTATGGATACTTGACCAGGTAAGGATCCAGACAGCCTTTGTCAACCTGCCTAAATTAGGACCAGGACAGAAAAATAAAAGATTCCGTTTGGTACCATTAGCTGATGTACTTATGATTCCGTTCAGAGTATCCAACGATA
>DATICR010000164.1:0-8843 GCA_035456745.1 Ignavibacteriaceae bacterium | reverse complement strand
CCCAGGAAATATTCTGATTTTTTCCTATCACTACAACCGGGACTCCCGGCAGAGTACAACCTTCAGCATTCCAGTCATCACTTCTTATAACTACAGCATACCATTTTCCAGGAGCGCTGTAACCGAGGTGAGGATCATTAGCCATTATCGGCTTTCCGGATGAAGACATCGCGGAATTAACAATCCAGTTATTAGAGCCCAGATGGGTCCCTTCAATTCCAAAAAATTTCCGGAAATTTTTGTCTGTATCAATAAGATTATCAGATATTTCAGGAAGATTCTTAATGCCGGAAGGGATCACATAAGGCGCATTTTCAGGATAATCAGGAAAAATATCTTTGACCTTCTCCTCTCCAAACTTTTGCACAAGTTTAGTGAAAACAATATCTGTCCACCAGCTAATATTCAATTCCCAGGCCATCATTCTTCCGATAATAAGACAATCAAGAGGACTCCATTTATCAGGCGTATAATTAAGCACATCAAATTCAACAGGATAGTGTCCTTCGGCATTTTTAATATACGAATTCACACCACGTGAATAAGCCTGGAGGATCTTATACGAATTGCTATCCATCCTGCTCTGGATCATTTCAGCCATTCTTTTAATTCCCACTGTACGAAACATTTTATCGAAAGGGATAGTCTCTGTCCCGAAAATTTCACTCAATCTTCCCTCCCCTGCTCTACGCGCAAGATCCATGGTAAATAATCTTTCCTGAGCGTGCACATATCCAAGAGCAAAAGCCACATCCTCATCAGTCTTTGCTACGATGTAAGGAACAGCCATACTATCACGGTATATGCTTATATCCGATGAAATCCAGGGTGAACTAATTTTGCCCTGATATAGTGGTAAAGAAGAAGTGAGCATTTTGTAGAAGAAGAACCCACCGACAACGAAAATAATGATAATGGATACAATAATTCCAATAGTAATTTTTAACCAACGGTGCATATTTATTAAAGTTTTATTTTCTTCCTATAAATATAAAGAATGAAATAATTGTTTTATAAAAATACAACATCATTTGATTTTGATTTTATGTTAATTCATTCATTCACTCTGTTTTTCCAGTTTCTACTTGATATTTATGATAAAAAATATGAATTTCGAAGGTATAATATATAAAAATAGGGAGGGGTAAAATCTCTCATAAATGATCTTTAATACAGAAGCTCAAACCGAGCAAATTTCCGGGTAATCTCCTTAAGGTGTATTTGCCCATATTTATCAATAACTAAAAGGAGTTCTCAATGAAGATCGTCAGAATGAACCCAATTCAACAGAATGGGAATGGTAAAATGCGTGCATATTTTGATATTCAAATAGATAACGGCATGATATTAAAAGGATTTCGTCTAATCAGCGGTCCCAGTGGATTATTTGTTTCTCCACCGGCCGAAAAAGGAAAAGATGGAAAATATTATGAATCGATAATTCTGCCTCAGGATATAAAAAATAGTATTCAAACATTAGCCATAGAGAATTATAATAAATAGTTAATTCAAAGGAGACGCGGAAGATACGATTAACCGATAAAAGTAGTATTTTATTGATAAATTTTTGTGTTATTCCGCGTCCTGATATTAACATCCGACTAATAATTTTTACCCGCTAATAAAAAGCATTCGCGAATTAAGCAAATAAATTCCGTCGATTCCAATCTGTTCAAGTCAGATCAGTCCCTCATCAATCGTAATATTTTACCTTACACCCACAACCGTCCCACATTTTTTCATAAATATCCAGTCGCTCATCGATAAATATTTTTGCTTCAGGTTCATCTTTTACGAGATGGAGGGCGACTTCATTTTTGTCGGTTTTTTCCTGGACAATAATCCGGTCATCAATTTTTAATATCCTTATAAAATCAGAAATCAAAGTATTCTGTTCAAATATGATTTCTGAAAATGACAGAATATTCTTAAGTTCATCCGGTGATAAATAAATTTTGCCGTTAGCATTTAAACTTTTGATTATACTTTCCGGACTAATATCACTTATTGGATAATTCATTTACAAAATCTTTTTTCAATTAGATTGATTATTTTAAGGAAAGATTCGGACTTTATTTAAAAGATATTTTAATTTAATTATCATTAAGAAATATATTAAACTATGGCAAAAGAATATCCTCCTCAAATGCATACTGCTGAACATATTTTAAATCAGACAATGGTAAGAATGTTCAACTGCGATCGTTCGTTCAGCAATCACATAGAAAAGAAGAAATCCAAGTGTGATTATCATTTTGACAGAAACTTGAATGATGAGGAAATACAGGAAATCCAGTCAAAAGTTAATAATGTAATAAGCAGGAATTTTGAAATTAAAGAAGAATTTATTCCAAGAGAAAAAGCATCGGAATTATTTGACCTTGACAGATTACCTGATGCTGTGGGTGAGATAATCAGAATCATTAAAGTTGGTGATTACGATTCCTGTCCCTGCATTGGCCAGCACGTGAAAAATACTTCTGAAATTGGTGAGTTTATAATTATTTCAAAGGGTTACGAAGATGGGGTTCTCAGGATTAGGTTCAAAATAAAAGATTAAAGATTAAAGTAAAAAGATTAAAATAAGGAATGCGGAACGAAATAAATTTCGTTCCGCTATCTTATATTAATAACGATAATAATCGGGTTTAAAAGGACCTTCAACCGGAACGCCGATATATTCCGCTTGTTCCGGGGTTAATGTTTCGAGTTCAACACCAAGTTTCGCGAGATGAAGCTGTGCTACCATTTCATCCAGATGTTTAGGAAGAACATATACCTTATTTTCATAGTTGTCATGATTTGTCCATAATTCAATCTGCGCAAGTATCTGATTAGTGAATGAGTTAGACATTACAAAAGAAGGATGCCCCATTGCACAGCCCAGATTAACGAGTCGGCCTTCTGCAAGTACAATTATTTCATTACCTTTAATGCTATACAAATCAACCTGGGGTTTTATATTATTTTTACTATGACCATAGGTTTTATTCAACCAGGCCATATCAATCTCATTATCAAAATGGCCAATATTACACACAACCGTCTTATCCTTCATAAGTTCAAAATGTTTCTTCGTAACAATATCCCTGTTTCCGGTAGCTGTAACTACTATGTCAGCTTCTTTAATTGCATTTTCAAGTTTCTTTACCTGAAATCCATTCATTGCAGCCTGAAGCGCACAAATGGGATCAATTTCTGTAACTATTACCCTGACTCCTGCATTAGCAAGTGATTCGGCAGAACCTTTTCCAACATCACCATAACCGCAGACCACAGCGACCTTACCGGCAAGCATTAAATCTGTTGCCCTTCTTATTGCATCAACCAATGATTCGCGGCACCCGTACTTATTATCAAATTTTGATTTGGTAACAGAGTCATTAACATTAAAAGCGGGTACCGGCAATGTTCCCTTGTTCATTCTATCATATAAACGATGAACGCCGGTGGTTGTCTCTTCAGAAATTCCGCTAATTCCTCTTACAAGTTCAGGATATTCATCAAGCACCTTATTTGTTAAATCACCACCGTCATCGAGAATCATATTTAAAGGTTTTTTATCTTTACCGAAGAATAATGTCTGTTCAATACACCATTCATACTCTTCAAGTGTTTCACCTTTCCATGCATAAACCGGGACACCTTTAGCAGCAATAGCAGCGGCGGCATGGTCCTGAGTTGAAAAAATATTACAGGACGACCATTGCACTTCTGCACCAAGTTCAACCAATGTTTCAATTAATACAGCTGTCTGGATAGTCATATGGAGGCATCCGGCAATCCTTGCACCTTTAAGAGGTTTTTGCTTTCCATATTTTTCTCTGACCGCCATAAGACCGGGCATTTCAGCTTCAGCCAATCTGATCTCTTTCCTGCCCCATTCAGCCAGCGAAATATCCTTTACTTTATAGGTTACAAATTCTGTGTCTTTTTTTACTGTGTCGCTCATTATTTAACCTTTATCTTATTATAATAAACTATGCGTATTTTTTAAATACAGGAACCAGATCCAATAGTTCCCAGGTAAAGTCCTTATCATTACGGCCGAAATGACCATAAGCTGCTGTCTTTTTATAGATGGGTCTTCTGAGGTTCAATCTTTTGATAATTCCTCTTGGCGTCAAATCGACTTCCTTAATAATCATTTTTGCGATTTCCTTATCCGGTATAACACCCGTTCCATTAGTATTAACATAGACAGATACAGGATCAACCACACCTATTGCATAAGCTACCTGAACCAGGCATTCTTTTGCAAGTTTGGCTCCCACAACATTTTTTGCTATGTGTCTTGCAGCATATGTTGCGCTTCTATCAACCTTTGAAGGATCTTTGCCTGAAAAAGCTCCGCCTCCGTGAGGTGCCCAGCCGCCGTATGTATCAACGATAATCTTTCTTCCGGTTAAACCGCTATCGCCATGAGGTCCGCCAATTTCAAAGCGTCCAGTAGGATTAACAAAGTATTTGGTTTTTTTATCAATAAATCTTTCCGGAATTACTTTTTTTATAACATTTTCAATGACATCATCTTTAATCTGCTTTTGTTTTACATCGCCATCGTGCTGTGTAGAAACCACAACTGCATCAACTCTTATTGGTCTATGATTATCATCATATTCAATAGTTACCTGGGATTTTGAATCAGGGCGAAGATAAGGCATCATGCCGTTATTTCTTTTTCTGATTTCTGCCAATTTTTTTACGAGCTTATGAGCATACATTATAGGCATAGGCATCAGTTCCGGAGTCTGATCACAGGCATACCCGAACATGAGTCCCTGATCTCCTGCCCCGCCTCTATCGACTCCCATTGCAATATCAGGGGACTGCGAATGAATCGAATTTAAAACAGAGCATGACTCCGAATCGAACCTGAGCTCGGCATTGTTATAACCAATATTTTTTATTGTCTGACGAACCACATCGGGAACCTCAATATATGCCGAAGTAGTTATCTCACCTCCAACCAGGGCAAGACCGGTGGTTACAAATGATTCACAAGCTACTCTTGCATCAGGATCCTTTTCAAATATTGCATCTAATATATTATCGGATATCGCATCACAAACTTTATCCGGGTGTCCTTCGGAAACTGATTCCGATGTAAATAAATATGACATTTGTTACAGCCTTAGTTAGTTACGAATGTATTAATAAAAATCTATTTCAGTTGAATTGCCGGAGTTTAATCTATAAAATGATCCCTTAATTACAGAATCATCACCTATAATGGAATTTTCAAGCATACTTTTGAAAACCTTTGCCCCCGAACCAATCAATGAATTTCTTATTATCGAATCTTCTATTATTGACCCCGATGCAATTGTAGTATAGGGACCGATAACAGAATTTTTAATAACCGCATCGTCAGCAATGAATACAGGTTTATTTATCACTACACTTTCTATTTCCCTGCCGTTATCTCTTTTTGAAAGCAAATATTGATTTGTTGAAAGCAATGTTTCAGGTTTTCCGCAGTCATACCATCCATCGACAGGAAAAGTAGTAATCTTCTCACCTCTGTTAATCATTAGTTGTATTGCATCAGTAAACTGAAGCTCGCCTCCTGTCCGGATATCTTTTTCCACAAGTTCATTAAGCGATGCTTTGAGTATTTCAGAATCACTGAAATAATAAAGTCCAACCAATGCGAGTTTTGAAACGGGGTTTTGCGGTTTTTCCACAAGATTCTGAATTATACCATTTTTTACAACTGCCACCCCAAACCTGCGGGGATCTTCAACTTCTTTTACGCCAAGGGAGGAATGTCTGCTTTTGAAAACATGTTTCAGGTCTACGTCGAAAAGTGTATCTCCGAGAATTACAAAAATATCTTCATTTTCAAATGTTGGTGAGGCAACATATATCGCGTGACCAAGTCCGTGCATTTCTTCCTGTACGATAAAATCAGCTTTAACCATCGGATACTCTTTAGCAACATATTCTTTGATCATATCACCAAGATAGCCAATTACAAGGGTAATTTTAGTTAATCCCTCCTGAGTCAGCTTATCGAGAATATGTCCAAGTATGGGTTTGCCGCCGACATTTAAAAGTACTTTTGGGGTCGAAAAAGTATGTGGTTTTAATCTTGTTCCTATGCCTGCAACAGGTATTACTGCTCTCATAAAATCATCGATAATTACTATTCAAGATTACAAAATTACCTAATCCGGTTTTTAATAACAAATAATTAAGGGGGTATCATTACTGAGCCTTGACGATAGTCCGGAGGCATAGTCATTTAAGGTCATTACAGTCATCTGGTCATTCCCAAATTCATCAATTCAATCGGCAAATCCGTCAATTGCTGCCCAGCACTTCACTCAGCACTTCTTCAGTAGATCTCACATTTCCGAATAAGGATAAAATTTTATGGAGTACCTGGTCAACTTCAGCATCGGGACAGGAAGCGCCGCTGGTCAATATTACTTTTACCGGAGTTTTTGAAGGAATAAATTTTTCAGAAGTTTTTTCCGATTTAGTTTGAAGATCAAAATGAATTATTGAATTAAGGGAACGAATTTTTTCAGCAGAAGAGATAAAATATGTAATATGTTTTTCCTGACAGAGCCCGACAATGTGCTGGGTATTGGAACTATTATATCCACCCACGACGATTGCAAAATCTGCAGGTTGTTTTATTAATTCAATAGTCGATTCCTGATTATCATAGGTTGCATAACACAATGTGTCCCTGGTATCGGCATAATGATCTTTTAACTTATCGCTGCCGTATTTTTCAATCATTACATTTTTAAGATAATCAGCTATGGCCTGGGTTTCCGAAGCAAGCATGGTTGTCTGATTGACCACACCGATTTTTTCCAGATCTTTTTCGGGATTAAAACCTTCCGAAAATTTCTTTTGAAACAAATTATTAAATTCTTTCAAAGAAATTTTTCCCAGTATATAATTACCCAGAAATTCAGCTTCTTTCAGGTCTCTTACAATAATTGCCATGGAATTATTTATACTATGAGAAAATGTTGCTCTTGTTTCCTCGTGCAGGTATTTACCATGAATAATAACAGTATATTCATTTTTTCCAAGCTGTGCCGAACGATTCCAGACCTTTTCAACAAACGGGCAGGTTGTATTATATTTATAAGGATCAATTCCTATATCATTCAGCTTTTTCTGTATTTCAAGGGTTGTCCCGAAAGCCGGAATAATTACAATATCATCCTGTTTCAAATCATTCCAATCTATCAACTGCCTTCCGGAAGTATCCATAATAAATTTTACCCCCCTATCCTGCAAATCAGAATTAACTCCGGGATTATGAATCATTTCACTTAGAAGAAAAATTCTTTTGCCATTATTCTCTTCAATTATCCTGTACGAAATATCAATTGCATTTTCAACTCCATAACAAAAACCGAAGTGTCTTGCCAAGTAAAATATTACCGGTCCGAAATTTAATTCAGTTGGTGTGAAATCCTTCTTCCTTGGATCAGTATCTTTTCTGGCTTTTTTTATTCGTGAAATAACCGGACTTCTGTAAAACTCCGGAATATTGAATTTCTTCATTCTTAGTTAAACCAATGAATTATATAAGTTTTAAAGTTAATAATTAATAGTACTGAAATCAGGGTAATTCATTATTACCGCCAAATCTCCAAAAAGATAAAAATAGGAACTGCCATTAATTAGTCTTCAGTCCACACTCCGAAAACGACAAATCATTAACAAGCGTATTTACTTTTTTATAAAGGGAAAGACATTTCCGAAATATTTGATATCTAATTACTTCCCAATTATTTCCTAACTACGTTCCGACTAAACTATGAGTACGCTCTAACTACGCTCTAGGTACGCTCTATTCCAGGGGAATAGAAAAACAATATATTTTAAATAAAATTAATCTATCATTTAAATGGTCATCAAAATTGCTCTTATAAAAGAGTGAAACCGGGATGCATAAAATTTATCTTTGATTCATTTTGCCTTTTAGCGACTTTGAATAACGCCCCTTCGTATAACGGTGTGATTATAGTTTATTCAGCTTTTCCAGATCCTCCTGAGTCAATTCAAAATCCGTCATAAATTTTTCCTTGCCCGGGAAATAGATGAAATTCAGTGCAAGAATTATCAGGAACAAACCTATATAGAGAAAATCCCCTGTGAGCAGATAAAAAGTAATTGATAACAAATTAGCAGCTTCAAGTAAAGCAAATTTTATTATGTTGTTGGTACGATAAGAGATAATTTTATCATAAAGAGATGCTTCCTTTACCTGCGCAGATATCAACCGCTTATACAGATATTTTGAAGCTAAAACCAGGATTACAATTATTATCGGAACGATAAATCCAATGAAGGCGCCATAATCATTTTCTGTTAAAATAAAATCATTCCCTGTAAGGTATAAAGCCACAATGCAATAAAATAATTGACCAGCTATAAGCGCAAAAAATATTATTCTTATTTGTCTAAAAGTATTCATTCAAGCAGAGCTTTCTTTGATTTTTATTTCTGAAAATATCTGTCTTTAATATATAAAGTGCAACGTAAACCGAACAGGTCTGAACCAGAAAGAACCGATTAAATCTTAATCTTACTCTTAAGCTTTAATCCCTGCCTGTGGGTCAGGAAGTGACTGCAACTATTAGAGACAATGAGAATTTAGGATTTTAGCTGCACAAAGAAGTTATGTTTAAAAGAGTAAAATCTGGAATGGTAAGTAAATAATAGTTTTTATTCAGTTAGCTTAGATAAAAACAAAAAGAGCATCCCTTCATAAATTGTAAGTAGTAATTCACAAACAAAAAACAGAAAGGATGCTCTTATGGAAACACAAGTTAACACACTAAACTTTAATAGTCAATTATTCTATC
>DATICR010000163.1:0-4121 GCA_035456745.1 Ignavibacteriaceae bacterium | reverse complement strand
TGCCGGTCCCGACGGGAATAATTCATAGATTTCTTTTAATGAAAATCCCGTTTCTTTACAAAGTTTGCGTATCATTGGAGCGATACCATATTTTTTATAGTAATCGCGGAGATAAAAGATAACCTTCCAATGGTTTTCTGTCATAATCTGTACGTCTTCAGTTGATGCTAGTGCTCTAGCAATTTCTTCATTCCACTCTTCCGGTTTTAGGATGAAGCCGTCTTCATCGACTTCTATCTTCAATTCCTGAAATTCGAATGTTGGCATGATTTTATCCTATTTATTGTTGATGATTAAATTGGTACATAATTTATTTATCTATCTATTTCATTTCGATGTAACCGCATGGACAATTTTCGGCACATTTTTTACATCCGTTACAGAAGTCCATTTTAAATTTGTAAGTCTGATGTTTAATTACAGGTTTCACAATTACCTGGTCCTGACAATAGCTCCAGCAGGTACCACAATCAAAGCAGGATCCACAGCTCATGCATCTCTTTGCTTCATCAAGCACCTGTTGTTCGGTTAATGTAGAGGTGATTTCAAGATTCAAATCTTTAAGCCTGTCTTCAGGAGACAGTTTAAAAGGTTCGTTTCTAAGTTTGCTTTCATAATAGCTAAGAATTATTTTGTCATGTGTAATAACAGGAGGTTTTACTTCTTTTACAGGAGAAATATTCTGGAATCTGTTATGAATTGCTTCAGCAGCTTTTCTTCCGTTAAAAATTGCAATTGTAACCAAACCAAGTTCCAGAGCGTCTCCCCCGGCAAATGTATTCTGAATTTTGGTTTCACCGGATTCATCGGTTTTAATCCAGTTCTTACCTTCATGCAGATTTTCTAATCTGGTAAAATCAGGTTCCTGGCTTATTGCAGCAATAACAGTAGATGCATCCAAAGTGAAGTATGCGTCCGGAATCGGAACAGGTCTTCTTCTTCCGGATTCATCCGGTTCACCCAGCTCCATTTTCTGACATTTCATTTTCATTATTTTATCCCCGTCTTTTTCGAATTCTACCGGGGCTGCAAGAAACTCAAGCTTAACTCCTTCATCTTCAGCTCCTACTATTTCTTCTTCGATGGCAGGCATTTCATTCCGCGTTCTTCTATAGACTATTGTAGCTTCAGCCCCCAGTCTTCTCGATACTCTGGCAGCGTCTATTGCCGTATCACCGCCGCCTATTACAAGAACTTTTTTGCCAATCTCTATTTTTTCGCCGCTATTAACTTTATTGAGAAACTCCGTGCCGGTAAGAACATTGGAAGCGTCTTCATTCAGAATACCCAATAGTCTTCCTTTATGCGCACCTATTCCCACAAAAATGGCATTATAATTTTTCTGTAATTCTTCATATGGGATATCTCTTCCAATTATGGTGCTGCATTGTATTTGAACACCAAGATTTTCAATTCTTTTTATTTCTTTATCCAAAATATCCTGCGGGAGCCTGTAATCAGGGATCCCATATCGTAACATCCCTCCCGGTTTACTGAATGCCTCATAAACAGTAACTGAGTATCCTCTTCTGGCTAATTGATAAGCACACGAAAGACCTGCCGGTCCTGAACCAATCACAGCAACTTTTTGTGGATATTTCTCTTCTGTTAATTTCACGAATTGAAAATCATTTTGCAGTGCAAAGTCTCCTACAAATCTCTCGAGATTATTTATGCTTACCGCACTATCTTTATGAGTTCTGTTACAGTTGCTTTCACATGGATGAGGACAAACTCTTCCGCAGGTAGAGGGAAATGGATTCTTTTCAGCTAATATTTCCCAGGCTTTTCTGAATGCTTCAGAATGATTACTCCCATTATCATCAGACCAACTTATTGTGGTCAGAAATTCACGTATATTTGTTTCATTGGGGCATCCGTTTGAGCATGGTGGTGTCTTTGGAATCTGCACAGGGCGCAGTGGAGAAGTCTCAACAGAAGATCCGCCTGCAGAATGAGATCTTAAACCACCTAATGGTCTTTTTACTGCTTTTACAATCTTAGCCATTTAATGAGCTCCGTTTATAATCATTTTCATTTTAATATCTTGAATTTTTAAGCATATGGATATATGCCTGACTTAATATCTTCCAATTGTTGTAATATTAAATTATGTTTTTGTTCATCAGTCATCAGGTATCCCAGCAAATACCTTATTACAAAGTTTTTTGTATTGCGTATGGATTCTTCCGCCAGTCTTATAGTTTCTTTTTCCAGTTCAATATGCTTTTCTATCAAATTCCAGACATCTGCCAGTTCTTCAGGAGTTAAGCTGAATGCTTCCTTTTCAAAATTATCCAATAATAACTGCTGAACTTTTTTATGCATGGCGGAGTCCTGGCGTATTATTTCCATTATTTGCTTCACAACAGGATTTTTTGTTCTTGAAATAATTTCCGAAGTTGACCTCACCGATTCATCTTCAACTACCTGCCATAATCTAAGAGTGTCAACTAATTTTTCATTTAATTCTTTTTGAGATCCCATTGATACTATCCTTCCTGCAACCTTTTATTTTTTTTTCTTTTATAATTTTTTGCACTTTCTATCATTCCTTCTATCCATTCAGGAGAAGCCGAAGCATGGATATGAATATAACTTGCAAAAACATTTTTATAGACCAATCCATCTCTGCTGTCAATACTTCCTTTACCTCGTACCAATGACAGAGTACTTTTTATTGCACGAGGATATTCCGTTATTCGCGAGTAATGAAATTCATGTCCTTTAATGATTGTCCCTTGCTTAAAAAAAGGATTTCTCCCATCTACAATTGCCTCAACATAACCATGTCCCTGTGGTTTATCGTACACTTGTATCTTTACAGGTAATATTCCTGCAAGCGTGAACTCTTTTTTCTTCCATGTAACTTTATCGGCGAGATACATCAATCCGCCGCATTCTGCATAAACCGGTAATCCTTTTTCCACTTCACTTCTTAAAGCAAAAGACAATTTATTGTTAGCTGCCAGTTCTGGTAAATTGATTTCCGGAAATCCTCCCCCGATATAAAGTGCATCGAGTTTTTCCAGGTTTTCAATTATTTGTGATTCAGCGGAATTTATTGATGAAAGCGCGATTAACTCAGCACCAGCTTCCTCGAGTATCTCAAGGTTCTCCGGATAGTAAAAAGAAAAAGAATTATCTTTAAAATATCCGATACTGATTTTTTCCCGCGTTTGAACTAAATCTGACCGATTTGATTTTTCACGATGCGATTTATGAACTAATGCCGGTACACTTTTTATTATATCAATTACCTTTGAGACATCAACATTTTCTTCAATAATGTTTTTTAATTCTTCCAGTATGCTTGTTTTATGATCAATCTCATCCGGCATAACCAATCCGAGATGTCGTGATGGAAGCAATAATTTATCAGATAGTTTTGGAATTGCGCCAAGTATCGATATTCCTGTTTCCCTCTCGATTGCTTCCCTGACTATATTTATATGTCTTTCACCCGCTGCTTTGTTTAAAATTACTCCTGCAATTTGGATTTGAGGATCCATGTTTAAGCAACCCATTATGGAGGCCGCAGCGGTACGGGTAACTTTTGAGATATCCTGAATTATTATCACCGGAGATTGAAGTAATCTGGCCAACTCCGCGGTACTATGAGTTCCTTCTGCATCCACTCCATCGAAAAGTCCTCTATTGCCCTCTATAATATTAAACCCGTATTCATCTCCATACTTTAAAAAAGATTTCATAATGACCGGAAATCCCATCATAAAACTATCGAGATTTCTTGCCGGCTTGCCTGATGCCGCGGTTAACCATGCAGCATCTATATAATCTGGCCCTTTTTTAAAGCATGAAACAATTAATCCTCTTTTTTTTAATAATGCTGTTAGTCCACAGGAAACAATAGTTTTCCCGGAATCTCCCGAAAGACCACTTATAATAATTCTTGGATAGTTGTTGCCGTTCATTTATCTCTTACCAGCTTTAATCGGTATAAGTGAGGGGAAATCAGGTATTAAAGAAATATTTTACCCCTGTATTTCTTAATACCTTTGTCCCCTATACTTATACCTTAATTTTCAGCGCCTTCTTTATGGGGAATTTCAATAAAACTTCCGCCAAAATAGGTGTAGACACACCGGCCGCTTTCAATT
>DATICR010000162.1:0-2485 GCA_035456745.1 Ignavibacteriaceae bacterium | reverse complement strand
CTTGCATAACCATCTTTTTTCGCTGTGATAATCTCCGGCAATCATGCAGTAGTAATAATATCCGTCGGCCAGGTTACGGATTTTACCTGAATAATCCACAGAACTATCGAATTCAACTTCGTAAGTACCAGGGTTTTGTTCTTCATCAACAAGTTTTTCTATTTCATTACCTTCAGAATCAAATACAGTAAGTTGCACTCTGGTCGTATAAGCCACACAGTATTTTATTTTTGTCTTTTCCTTAAAAGGATTGGGATAATTCGGACTTAGATAAAATTCATACGGTTCAAAATCGCTATCAAATCCATTATTTAAATGACCGGACATTCTAATCCTTAAATAAAATTACTTTCTGGTTATACGATAAGATTTTTGGGAAGGGCTTTCTACCAGAATTCAATAAAAAACTTATACTTTTTCGTAATTCGTATTGAAAATAATTTGGCTGCTGGCAACTTTTGGTGAATATTAGGTAGAAATTACTTCTATTGATCTCGACCTGTCGGTATGCAGGATCTACGACGATCTGATGGGAATTGCTTGGTTGTTAAGTACAGCAATAAAAACATTTACGACGTTTGATTTCTTCTCTGATACTGAGAGGGGGGAACACCAAATTGTTTCTTGAAACATTCAGAAAAGTAAGCTGGGTTATTAAATCCAACTTCAATAGCTATCTGGGAGAGATTTCCGAATTTATTTTCGATTAGGTTTGCTGCTCTGTTAAGTCTTATTCTTCTTATAAGCTCAACTGGTGGTTCACCAGTCAAAGAAACTATTTTTTTGTAAAGCAGGGATTTGCTCATCAATAACCTTTCAGCAAATACATCCATACTGAAATTGGTGTCGGACAGGTTATCGTTGACTATATCATATACTTTCTGCATAAAATTTTTATCTACAGATGTAATCTTCGTAAGACGTAATTCTGATAATCCTTCTTTCTGAAAATGTTCGTGAAGCCGTTTTCTTTGTTCGATCAGATTCCTTATCCTTGCTTTAAGCTCATCCGTATCAAATGGTTTCATCAGATATTCATCTGCACCGGTTTCAAATCCTTCCAGCTTATCTTCCTTTGCTGCTTTTGCTGTAAGAAGAATTACGGGTATGTGACTTGTTCTTTCATCCGTTTTGATTTTTTTACATAGCTCAAATCCGTCCATCTTTGGCATCATAACATCGCTTACTATCAGATCAGGTATTTGCTCAATAGACATATTCCACCCATCTTCACCATCTACTGCTTCCAGAATTCTGTAATCCGTTTTAAGGTTACCTTTGATATAGGTTCTCACATCTTTGTTATCTTCAACAATAAGTAACTGTGGGAGAGATTCTTTTTCGATAAATTCTACTCCGGTTCCTTCTGGCTTTACTTTTTCTTCTTCCTCTATATCAGAATTTTCTTTCTCGTACTTTATCTCTTCATCTGTTTCACATATCTCCTTTGGTCGAAGATGCTCTTTACCCAAAAGAAAACTAATTATAAATGTCGATCCATTACCGGGTTCGCTTTCTACTTCGATTTTTCCTTTATGAAGTTCGACCAATTCTTTGGTAAGCGACAATCCTATTCCCGTTCCTTCCTGTTCGCGTGTATGACTTCCATCTACCTGATAAAATCTATCAAAGATTTTCGACATTTTTTCTTTCGGAATTCCTATCCCAGTATCACTCACCTTAATATCCAGATATTTATCATTTCTGCTTACGTTTACTTCAATCAATCCTTCCTCAGGTGTGAATTTGAACGCATTCGAAAGTATATTGGTAATTATTTTTTGAAATTTATCCTTGTCCACATAAACAATTATTTCATTCTCGGCAGAATTGAACTTAAGTGTAATTTGTTTTCTTTCTGCATAAGAAGTGAATGATAGAACAAACGCTTTTAGTAATGGGATTATGTTTAGAGGAATTGTCTCAAGCCTCATATTACCGGATTCAAGTTTTGAGATATCCAGCAGCTGATTTACCAATCCCAATAACCTGCCGGCATTCCTTTTTATCAGGCTGATATTTTGTTTTGTTCTAGGAT
This sequence comes from Ignavibacteriaceae bacterium, assembly GCA_035456745.1. GTDB lineage: Bacteria > Bacteroidota > Ignavibacteria > Ignavibacteriales > Ignavibacteriaceae > DATFVA01. Next base: position 447 of record DATICR010000162.1, on the reverse strand, counting down.
CTTTTGTGCTTTCAAGAATTTCTTTCGCAGGTCCAAGTATAAGTGTAAGGGGTGTTCTGAATTCGTGGCTGATGTTTGTAAAGAATCGGGACTTTAACTCATCTACTTCGTGTAGCTTCTGTGCTTCAAATTTGCTCATTTCGTATTCGTTCTTAATTCTTATTCGTCTGAGCTGTGCTTTCCAGGTGTAATAGATTATACTTCCAGCTAAAAGAAAATAAATTATGTAAGCAATATTTGTTCGCCACCAGGGCGGTAGGATAATTATTTTTATTGATGCGCCCTTTTCATTCCAAACCCCATCATTGTTTGATCCTTTAACTCTGAAAGTATATTCACCCGGATCTAAATTGGTATATGTCGCCAGGTTTCTTATCGCATCAGTGTAGTTCCAGTCCTTATCAAATCCTTCCATTATGTAAGCATATTTATTCTTCATCGGGGCTT
>DATICR010000161.1:0-3343 GCA_035456745.1 Ignavibacteriaceae bacterium | reverse complement strand
ATTGAACCCTGACAATTGCTATTGAATTTGAATAGCCATAGTCATGGACAATTGTACCGTTTGCACTGAAAGGACATCTGCCTGCATTTACCTTCCCGAGTGAATCAGCAGTAAACTGTAAATCAGGAGTGTTATCGAAATATTTGCCATACCATTCCCCTGAATGTGGTCCTGCCTGATAAATTTTTACATCAGCTCCCGGCAAGGTATTTCCATTATTATCCTTAAATGTAATAATATTATTCTGAGGCAGATTCTGCATAAAGACACCAATATTATCCGGTGCATTGTAATTTCCATATGTTGCTCTGTCACCGACAATTAAATTCAGAGCAGGTGCGCTGTAGTGATCTATATAAGTATACTGTCCATTCATTAATCCGTGAATGGGGGTCGAATAAACCGCTGAGCCAGTGAAAGGCATAAAAGGGGTGCCAACAATAAGATTACCGTTCTCCATTATTCCAACGGTATTTCCCGTGCCGTCATCATTAACATCAAAGCCATAAACATCTATTAAGTAACGTGCATGACCTAATTCATGAAACAATGAACCTTCAAAATAAAACGCATTATCATCTGATATCGAAGTATGATTGGAATAGAAACTTCCCTGCAATATTGCTGTAGTGAAACCCCACTGAAGATCTACTGTTCTATCATTCAGGTTTGGAGTATTAGAAGGCAAACCTCCGGCCAATGGAAGCGCACTATCAGGAACGACTACAATTTCATCAATTCTTACTCTATCGATAACTCCATCAGGAGACTCAGGAAAGATTGCGGACTGAAGCATTTGATTCCATCTTTTTACATGACGATTAGCCCAATCTTCCCAGCAATTTGAATGAACCCCTAATTCTTTTTGATATTGATGGAAATAATTATAAAGGGTCTGTTCAACATAGAAACCAGCAGTAATTGCATTAGTATAAATCATTAAGGAATTATTTCCCTCTTCTTCTTCATTAATCAAATTGTTTGGATCTATATCAATTTCCAGCTTATGCCTTGTAAACGTCCAAATCCATGGGTAATCAATCCCAACGATACTGTCTGATGGTATGTAAACTGTGCCTGTATCAACTATTACACTGTCCAGCATCCATTGGTATTGAACATTTAAATTCTGATTTGTCCAATTTTTAACTTTCGCCTCCCATGTTACATTATCGCCTGCTGCAGGCCAACCGTCAATATCCGGATTCGGACTACCCCATACATAGTCAATATGAGGCAATCGTGTAATGTAACCTATGGTAAGATCGTATCCGGAAGGCGCGCCTTCATTTACATCAATTGAATGCGAACTCATAATTCCGGAAGATGATTTGGCATAGACTATATACCCATAATGCTCGGAAAGTAAAGCAGTTTGGTCAATATATGAATTAGAATTTATATCAGCTGCGATTAGATGATACAACATCCTTTGTCTGCCGTCGGGCAGTGTTTCATTAAAATTTCTTCTGTAGACTGTATAAGTCATTCCGCTGACCAGATCCCAGGAAATTGTTCTGTAACCAGTAGAACTATCCGATGTCAGTGAAATATTTTGTGGAGGCTGAGGAATATTCACTCCTGACAAATATAAATCCAATGGAAATCTTGCCCATGGTATCGATGTAACTGAATCTTCAATTGTACCCTGCTGCGTTGTTTGATTGCAGGTAAACCTGATAAATACTTTATCTCCAACCTGCAAAGAGGGATTTGTAAAGTTGCCCAGCTCAACTCCAAAAGATCCCTGACCGTTTATGTTCGGCACACCGCCTGCATCCCACCGGGGTGCATTTTCTATCAGAATCAATGACTGATCGTTATTCAAATAAGCAGTAAACGAAGTTATCGGAGGTTGGTGGGTACATAATGCTCCTCCCGAATGATGAACGAAATTTCTGAAATATACCGATTCACCGTTCTGCGCATTAACCAAAATAAAAAGAAAAACAACCGCTAATGCGACTTTGGCTACTAAATTTACTATCCTATTAATATATAGTATAAATTCGTCATTAAAATCGTAAAATGGTTTCATAAATCCTTCCAATCTTTGCTATTGAATGTTAACACCAATCCCCACTCTATGAGCAGCTCCCAATAGTCCAAACTTGCTGTATGAATAATCGACCCGAGTATCCAATCCACTGAGGTTCAATTTTACTCCGGCTCCAAATGAATATGTGGCTATGTCATAATTTATTTTATAACCGCCACGGGCAAAAAAGGTATTCTGGAAATTCCATTCTCCCCCGACCTGGGTTAAGGGTTGACCATCATTGGGTTTCGTTGCAGCAAAACTTACGATTACTTTTTGATCATCACCATCGATTGCATTTATGCTTGCTCCAAAAGTGAATGCAGTTGGAAGTGGATAACTTTCATTAACATATTTAACCTGCGAACCAAAATTTGAAATCTGCATTGCAAATTTAAATCCACGGAATCCTGAGGTATACATAGTAGCAATATCAACCGAAAATGCGTCAGAGGAAAAACCTTTATATAAGGTCATATTGATATAATTAACAGTAAGTCCGACTGTCACCTGTTCGGTAAAAAATCTGGAATATGATAATCCGAATTTGTAGTTGCCTGCGTAAAATGTTTCGCCCGTTCCATCAGGCTGGAGAGGAGTTCTGACTTTCATTAAATCTGTATAAAGTGCAGTAACGGCAGCGCCGAAAGTACCCCAATCTCCAAAACTGTGCGCAGCCGCAGCAAAATCGTGATTTATTCCGGCAAACCAGAAATTATGACTGAAAACGATGTCCGTTCCGTTTATCCAGGCAAGTGCAGCAGAATTATAAAAAGTTCCTTCTGCTCCTTCTACAACGGAAATGTAAGCATCTCCCATTGCTGTGCCCCGAGGACTGATTCCTATTTTCAGAAATTGTGCATCGGTACTTCCCGGTCTCTGGAATTGAGCTAACAGAACGGGTGAAAAAACTAAAATTGCTAATATTAATTTCTTAATCATATTACAAACCTGTTTTGGTTTACCGCTAATTAATAATCCGGTTATTTGATGATTACAAATTTTCCTGTTTGTACATCACTATTTTTTTTGTCTTCACAAGTGAACAAATAGATACCGCTTGAAACTGCCTGTCCTACATAGCTGGTAAGGTTCCAATCCTCATATCCTTTGGTTGGATTTTGATGGTCAATAGTATAAACGAGATCACCAGCCAAGGTATATATTTTTATTTGGCAGGAAGCGGGAAGATTAATAAACTGAATCCTTCGATCCTGCTCCATCCAATTTTCACGTGTTCCCCTGGGTTTCTCCCATGGCGGGTCATAATTTTGATATGCTATATCTCCTCTGTAAGGATTTGGA
>DATICR010000160.1:0-4418 GCA_035456745.1 Ignavibacteriaceae bacterium | reverse complement strand
TTTAATGATACAAATCCGCTTTGAGGAATTGAATATTTTATTACAGTCGATGGATTGAATGGATTTGGATAATTCTGTTCAAGACTATATTGTGAAGGTATATTATTCCTATCATCAGAGACAGATGTAATAACTTCACTTACCGGTCTCCACAAAATTCCGGTTGCATATGTACCGCATAACAGATTTTGGCCGTTTATGTCAAATACTTCAACTGCGCTCGTTGATCCAATTGGAGGCATTCCATCCATTACTTCTGTCCAGCTGTCACCATTATCAGTTGATTTGTAAGTAAATCCTTCAGCTGTTCCTGCAAGAATTGAATTACCGTAGGTAAATAATGTAAGCATTATTGTCGATGAAATTCCATTATTAGCAAGACTCCAGTTGCTGCCGTTATCGGTGGATCTATAAACACCATCGCCTGCGGCTGCAAAAAGATACGAATCATGCCTGACGACTATATGCACCGATGAATATGGCGACAAGCCATTTGAAGAAACCATCCATGTTAACCCATCATCAGTAGATTTAAAAATAAATCCCGATAAAGTTGTTGCAGCATAAATATCATTACCAATAAAAGTAAAGCTTTCAATATCGGTATCAGTTAAGCTTGCATCCAGAGGTGCCCAAGTTGTTCCATTGTTCGTCGACCTGTAAGCACCACTATTAAATGTTGCTGCCAGGACAAGTCCGCCTTTAGCAGCAACGGTCCTAATATAAGAATCCCTGACATCTGTCATCACTGCTTCCCAGGTATTACCAGCATCAGTTGACCTCAGGAGACCATTAGTTGTAGTACCTGCGAACCAGGCAGAATCACTTTGTGCAAATGATCTTATTCCTCTTGCGATGAAGTTAGTATAAGGCTGCCAGGTTTCCCCATTATCAGTTGAATAAAATGGACCTGCACCGAAAGTTCCTGTCAGGTATAAACCTCCAAAATCTTTAAATGCACGAATGCTTGTGGATTGCATACCATGGGGTATCCGGGCCCAGGTGGATGCACCGTCAATGGATTTATACACCCCATCATCAGTAGCTGCATAAAAATTGCCATTTGACTCAGCGAAATCATTAACATACGGATTATTAAGACTTGGATCAGCCTGAATCCAGTTAGCTCCCTGGTCAGTTGAATAAAAAGCTCCGTTAGATTTTACCCCTGCAAACATTATATTGTTAAACACACCCAAAGCCCAGGTGGATGGAGGATTAAGTCCGTTAGAAATTGATGTCCAGTTACTTCCCTGATCAGAACTTACAAAAACACCATCACCCGTAGCAGCATAAACATTTGAACCAAAGCTGGTCATTGTATTTATTCTGTCGCCGGTAATTCCATTATTTGCAGGCAGCCAGGTAAAACCCTCATCCGGTGATATATATACACCCAAGTCCGTTCCAGCAAAAAGATTGCCGCCATTGATGGTAAGAGTATTTATATATGTATCAACGAAACCCGTATCAACGCGGGTCCAGATATCACCATTATCAGTTGATTTATATACTCCATTCATTGTTCCAGCAAATATATTTGAATTTATATTTGCCAGGGCATAAATATTTGTTGTGTTGATTCCATTAATAACTTCAGTCCAGGAAGATCCCAAATCCGTAGAACGGAATATTCCTTCATAGCTGCAGACAAATATTGACGAATTATAAACGTGTATATCTTCTATATATGTGGTCGGAAGTCCGCTACTACTCTTTGACCAGGTTTGGCCATCATCTGTACTTAAATAAATACCCTCTATGGTTCCGGCCATTATAAATGAATCCTGCGCCTCAAGACACACAACCCCTCCACCTTCCGGGCCACCGGCTTCTCTCCATTGTGCTGTGGAGACGTTGAAGAATAGCAAAATAAAGAGAACAAATAAAATACTTGTCGTGTAATATTTAAACATCATTACTCCTAATGAATTGATGAAAGGTTATAAAATATATTAGTCCCTAAGTAATTAAAACGGGACGGACAAATTTATAATTTTTTAATAAAAATAAAACCGTTATTCGATACATCCCGTTTCGCTTCAATAGGCAAAGGGCAATAAGCAGAAAGCAAGAGACAAAGAAGAATAGAGTCGACAGTCCAAAGTCAGCGATCAGCAAGTCATTCAATGGGGCAATTATTCTTTTATTTATTTCCTGTGCAGTTACATCCAAGGAAATTTAGTTGCACAAAAGAACACGAAGGATTTTCAAAAAGACACAACGAATTTTTGTTCACAAAGTATAAATGCAAAGGACACAACTTAGTTATTTCATCGTGTATCATCTTTAATTTCATCCTTCATTCGAATACAAAGTCGTCGCTGAAGCGACTTTTTACAAAGAACGCAAAGATGGCAGAGTATTGATCTAAGAGAATATAATAATTCTGAGTTCTATTAATTATTATTAAAAATACTGTCATGGTTCGGAATTAAATTCTGATGCGGACTGTGACAGCCCAGAAAAAGGAAGTCCACAATCAGAAAAGTCCACAGTCTGCAAATCATCCAATGGGTTGTACTTACTTTTTTTTAAGTGAAAGACAGATAAATGTACGGGAATTACGGAACGTTAGCACGGTTGCATGATAACAGACAATGATTCTTCTGATAGTTACTGAGCCAGGTATCCACCATCAATAGCAAAGTATCCCCCGGTTATAAAAGAAGCTTTATCCGAACTTAAAAATATTACCAGCTCTGCAACTTCCTCAGATGTACCTAATCTGCCTATGGGATGTAAGGGCAATAAGAGATTTTCATCGATATCCTTAATCAAAGGAGTTTTGATGAATGCAGGGCCGACTGTATTGACACGTATATTTTTTGTTCCATATTCGAGGGCTGCATTTTTTGTAAGACCCACAACTCCATGTTTTGCCGCGACATAAGCCGGTGCATTTGGAAATCCAACCTGACCAAGTATAGAAGCCATATTGATAATTACTCCCCCGCCCGATTTAAGCATCGCCGGGATCTCATACCGCATTCCATAAAATACACCGGAAAGATTTATGCTGATTACTTTATCCCAACCCTCAATGGGATACTCACCAACCGGAGCGCTTGGTCCTCCTACCCCGGCATTATTACATGCAATATGAAGTGCACCATATTTTTCAACGGTCTTTTTTATCAACTTTTCATTATCTGCGGGATTTGCTATATCTGCTTTTATAAAAAAAGCATCACCTGAATTCTTTTTTATAATTTTAACTGTTTCCTGACCTCCCGATTCATTTACATCGGAAACAACAACCTTTGCCCCTTCGCGGCCATATAAAATTGCAGTTGCTTGTCCGATCCCGGAACCAGCACCTGTTATGACCGCGACTTTATTTTCAAGCAATTTCATAATTTTAATTCCATTAGTTATTAATCTTTTTCGTGTTAATATAGATAAATATATTTTATTTATGAGTGATTGCATTGCTGTCCAAATTATTTTTAGAGCACTAATAAAAATTGCATTTGGGGTAAAAATGAGAAGTATTTTTGTCATTCATTTTTAATCCCCCCTGTGGAATGCTTATCCATTCTTCCAACTTATATACTTTATTTTGGACAGGTTTGAGTGATTGGGATGAATTGAAGAATGATGATAATGATTCAGTATTACTCTTTGATCTTACGGAATTGAAGTTAAAGCAAATATAAATTCTGTTACAAAGACCCGGACTAAAATTTTATTTTAGTATACCGATTGGCTGACGTGAAAATAAAAAGCCTTAATAATAAATTAAGGCTTTTAATGACAAAGGTAAAAAAATCCCACAATTCAAAGGGAAAAAAATTATTCAAGATTATTTATTGGTGAATTTCTCTTACATAAGAGATTACATCAATTATCTGCTGATCTGTTAAAGCAGGATTTCCACCTTTAGGAGGCATTGCAACTCCTGTTGTATTCAAAGGATCTGAAGGCTGTCTTCCCTGCTCAACGAACTGCAGAAGGTCTTTATCCGATTTTTCTGAGACAAACGTACTGGTGGTTAAATCTTTTCCAAGTTTCGGGAGGCCTTTACCATCAACTCCATGGCAAGCAGCGCATGTTTGTCCGAAAATTGTTTTTCCTTCAACGGGATTACCCTTTAAGGAAACAATACTGTTATCTGACGAACTCTCAGTTTGTGATGTATTATCCTGTGGAGTTTCTTTCTCATTATTCCCTCCACACTGATATGCCAGAAAGCCAGATGTCAGAAGAAACAGTACAAGGTACATTTTTTTAACCATTCTCATATTTTTATTACTCCATTTTTGATTTATTATATTTATTCTTTAAGTCATTAAATGAAATGATATCCGCTTTATATTTTTCAGCAAGTGTTGATGCATCCGACTTTAATTTAACAGCAATGATTCCGGAGCCCATGGGGGTTTCAAGATTATCGGATGCCAGGAAAAATGAATCAT
>DATICR010000159.1:0-5065 GCA_035456745.1 Ignavibacteriaceae bacterium | reverse complement strand
ATATTGATCACCGGAGGTACTTCCGGAATCGGGCGGGGATTTGCAGAAGAATTTTCACGGAGAGGAAATACTGTGATTACCTGCGGCAGAAGGGAAGAACGACTTCAGGAAATAACTGCGGAATATCCGGATATTATTACTACTTTATGTGATGTCAGCGTGGTTGAGGAAAGGGAAGCTTTGTATCAATGGGTCGTTGAGAATTATCCCGATATTAATATTCTTATTAATAATGCAGGTATTCAACTTCCTTTTGATTTGACAAAAGAAGTGGATATGTCAGGATTAAATGCTGAAATAGACGTTAATCTTGTTGCTCCCATTCATTTGTCATCTTTGTTTGCACAGAATTTTAAAGAAAAAGCTGAATCTGCTGTTATAAATATTTCTTCGGGACTTGCTTTCGTACCGGTAGCTGTAGTTCCTGTTTATTGCGCCACTAAAGCGGCAATACATTCATATACTATGTCATTGAGACATCAATTAAAGAATTCATCTGTAAAAGTATTTGAAATTATCCCTCCTTCAGTAGATTCAGAACTCGGCCAGGAAAGAAGAAAAGATAAAAATCAGACTCACGGCGGCATGCCTGTCAATGAATTTGTTAAAGAGGCAATTGAAGCTATTGAAAATGATAAACTTGAGGCAGCTATAAGCCAGGCTAAAAATCTGAGAGAAAAGGGAGAGTTGCTGTTTGATGGAATGAATGAAAGAGTGAGAAAGTGATGGTTAATGGATGATGTTTGATGGATGATGGATGATGGAAAAATTGAAGTGAAGATTGGTTTATTTGGAATGTCAATTGACGAAAGAATATTGAAATTGAATGGGTGATTGTAGAAGATATCGAAACCCCGGAGGCCTGCCTGCCTGATTATCAATTAAATGCAGTCAGGCAGGAGTGATATATTTATAGAAAAAAAATACCAACACCTAAAGATTGAAAGATTGGGTGAATGACTTCTAATAAAGATGACATCTTTCGATTTGCATTTCTGAAAACTGAAAGATGTCATCTTTACTCCGGTTGAACGGCGGATCGAATGGCTAAATGACCAATGACCCAATGACAGAACGGCGGATCGAGTGGCGAAATGACCCAATTTTGCATGGCTCATAAGAAATGGAGATATAAAATGAAAGCAGCAGTAACGGAAAAGGCGGGACCTCCGTCGGTTATGAAAATAAAGGATATACCGAAGCCGGAAGCAGAAGAAGGGAAAGTATTAATAAACGTAAAAGCATTTGCTTTAAACAGGGCGGAAGTTGTAACACGGCAGGGATATTCCCCGACGGTAAAATTTCCAAGAGTTATCGGGATTGAATGCGTCGGAATAGTTGAAGAATGTCTCTCAGGAAAATTTAAAAAGGGAGAGAAAGTCGCAGCAATGGTCGGAGGAATGGGACGGAAATTCGACGGCAGTTATGCCGAATATACTCTTGTACCCGAATCCAATGTTTTTTCTTTCCATACAAATCTGAGCTGGGAAAAAGTCGGTGCCATTCCTGAAATGTATCTGACAATGTCGGGAGCTTTACTGCTTGCCCTGCAGATCAAAAAAGGAGATAAACTTCTGATAAGAGGAGGCAGTTCATCAATTGGATTGAATGCCTGCCGGTTGGCAAAATATCATGGTTTAACTGTCATATCCACAACCAGGAATGAGAACAAAAAATCCTTTATGCTTGAGAAAGGTGCTGATGAAGTCATTATAGATGATGGGAATATTCATTCGAAATTAAGAGATATATATCGCGGTGGTGTGGAAAAAGTTCTTGAATTTGTCGGTACAAAAACCCTTGTCGATTCCCTCAAATGTATCGATGCTTATGGAGTTCTATGTATGATCGGCGGACTTGGTATGGAATGGTCGTTAAAAGAATTTTCCCCGATGGGTGCAATTCCAAACCTGGGCCGGCTTACAATGTACGGCAGTGATCCTTCACGGATGAGTCGGGATGACCTTCAGCGCTACATAGATGATATAGAAAATAACAGAATAGAGCTCATTACAGACAAAGTATTTATACTGGATGACATCGTCGAGGCCCACAAATATATGGAAAGCAATGAAGCAAGGGGCAGAATTGTAGTTGTTGTTGAATAATTTGAGGATTGAATTTTCGAATTGGCGAATTAGCGAATTGTCGGATTTGCGAACAAAGCAAAACAACTGTTGTCACGGTTACAATAATAGGGCAATAGTATGACCGTGACAGATAAGTATACATAACCGTGACAGATCCTTCCTTAGCGACATTTCCCGCGTCATCAACTTCGTCTTACGCAAATTTAAAAATGTTAATCTTTCAAAAATTGAATAACAAACAAGAATTATCCTTTGCATAAAATTTGATAATAATAATTTAGGGTATATGGATAAAAACAGATAAAGTATTTGGCCAATACAAAGATTTGGGAGATAGATCAAATAACTAATTGGTTTCAGGAGTAATATTTTATAATCTGTTTCGGGGAGAGTTTAATGCGGGAGACTCGAATAAACTTAATTAGACAAATCTTATTTAATCCGGGGATTAGTCTTTCATCTCATTCTTTCCTGAATAATCCAATATTAAAAAATTATTCACGCTGCCGTCTAAAGGCAGGTATTTAACAATGATACTCGGGGAATATTTATGCTTAAATATCATTTCCAAAGGATCGTTCCGACAACCCGGTCTAAAGGAAAACTGTTATCAATTGTTTTCCTTCTTTTCTTTTCCTGTTTTCTTTCAAACACAATTGCCCAGGTAACTATTAAGGAAAAAATAGAACTGAATGGTTTGCCTGAGAACAATCTGAAGAAGAATACTTCAGTAGCATCCTCTTTAATAATGCCATCAAGGGGCACACTCCAGATATATTATTCTTATGTCAACCACTTTGATTATTCTCTGCCTGATTATTCAACATTAAATTCGTATTTTTTCAGGGGAGATTCATCAAAAGTCGACTCAATTATGCCGCGATTAACAACTCCAATTATAAATTATGAGACTATCTGGGATTATTGCTATGATCAGATTACTTACCGTCAGGTTTATTATTATAATTCTTCTAATGATACAAATGTGTATAAATATAATGTAGGAAATGTAAACCAGGGAGATACAGTTCAATTCACATATTTTTCAGATAATATTGAAACAGGCGACACAATTACATATGGTATAACTGATACTGTGGAATATTATCAGAATGGTGAATTGGTGGGGTGGGATGTAACATTTGGATGGTATGATTACTGTATTCAAAGGTATGTAAATATACTCCAGGTTTTTATAGGGGTAATGAAGGATTATGAGCTTCTGGTTAATATTGAACCCGGGATTTTATACCCGGGAGATACTGCCTCGGTAGTGATTAAAAAACTAATGCTGCAGGATAGTTCAATAGTTGACTTTGATTCATCTCAAACATTTGAGGTTGCGAAGCTTGAAGGATGTATCTGGGGTGATATTCTGGCAGAAGATTCCCTCAGTGCATATTTCTATGGGGCTCGTCAGCCGATTAAATTTGTTGTTGATACTTCGGCTGCAGTAATTGATTCCCTGGCATCTGATTCAGGGAAAGTATTGATTTCAGTAGGTGTTATTGAGAATAATCAAAAAGCAAAGATTCATCTACAGCCAAATGATATTACAGATTGTTTTACGAATATACTTGAAATTCAAGATACTACAAAAAGTCAAGCGAAGATTAAAAATCCATTGGAAATTATTTCACCAACAGCGGAGGATACTAATTGGATAAGTGATGTACCTAATATGCCATTAATTATATGCAATGCTAGAATGAATGGATATTTCTGGGGAAATGTTAAATATAGATGGTCATTTTGGGTAAACAGCAACCTCTCAAGAAGAAATAAAAATAAAGCAGGGCATTGGTATTCATTATGCCCAAGAATTAGCCAATCTGTTTTTTTAGGATATTCATATGCTACTAATAATGAAATAACACAATGGACAGTGCCATTTCTTGTTGATAGTGGATATTATTATTATAAAGCTATATGGTATAAAACGGATACCACTTTTCATCAACCCGCAAATGGTTGTGACAGTTCTTATTCGCAATATGAAGGAGGAAACGTCGTATTTACAGGTGGAGACGTTAGCATAAAAGTTACAGCTTATAATATACAAGGGAAAAAATTAGGTGAAGATTCCATAAGTGCAGGCCAAATTTTAGGGAAAAATCAGACTGATTTAAACGTAATATATAATTATGCAAATTCTAATGAAATAAAGGCAATTTTACAATGTGAAAGTAGAACTAAACAATTTGAAACAACACCAAGATTTCCCAAATATGAAATTGGCTGGCCATTATATGGGTATCCTAATGGATACGGGTTGATGCAAATAGATAATAGGCCAGCAGCCGTTGAAGAACAATTATGGAATTGGAAAGCTAATATCAATGGGGGTATTGTACATTTTGATTCTGCTAAAGCTTATTCTGAGCGTTATATGAAAAATGCAATTAAGAATGGAGCTATTCGAACTGATTCTATTTATTATATGAATGCATTTCAAAACTATAATGGTGGCAGATATTGGGACTGGAAGGGAAAGGAACAAGGTTGGCAAGAAAATACTCAAAAATTAGCTGATAATCATTATGGACGAAATGTATATCTAGTTTATATCGGTCTTCATTAATAATTACAGGTAAAAAAAATGAAAACAAATATTTTAATTATGGCTTTAGTGCCTTTGTTCTTGATATCATCTTTCGCGCAACCATATTTATATTACAAAGTAGCATTTTATGACACAAGTTATGGCGAGCAATTAGAGATGATAAAACGTTATGATTTGTCCACAAACTATTCAGAAGAATTTCCACCCAACCAGTTGCTCTCTAATTATATGGTTCCTATAATTGATCCGACTGCTGCATACCTTGATGTATTTACAAATAAGACGGGTAATACTATTTATAATTGTACGGACACTACAGTAAATTTTGAGATTAATAATTTATCCGAGGCAGAAATTGAAGAGATGTTATATTCAAAGCAATTAAATAAACTATTCATTTTCTCGAAGGATT
>DATICR010000158.1:0-5925 GCA_035456745.1 Ignavibacteriaceae bacterium | reverse complement strand
CCTCATCAACTTTTATCAATCTGCTATATTCAGTCATTTTATGAATCTTACCGGAATAACTTTTTTTCCTATCGAGAGCTGAAATTTCCGAGAGTATGCTGTTATCCATTACGATTATGTAATCATATTTATCAAAATCCTTATCGGAATCAAATTTCCTGGCTTTGGATTTAAGGAAATATCCTCGATCCGCAGCGTGAGATCTCATTCTTTTATCAGGTTCCTCTCCACTATGATAGTCAATTGTCCCTGCTGAAGAGATTAATAATTTATCACTGATTTTTTCCTTTTCAGCCATTGATTTCAGAATTCCTTCTGCAGCAGGGGAGCGGCAAATATTTCCCATACATACGAACAATATTTTAATTTTATCCATTGGAACCTTTCATTTATACTAGATTGAGATTATGAAAGACAAATATAAAAAATTAAAACTTACAGGATAAAAAAAATTTAATAATGTGCATCACGAATAACTTTCAATCCTTGCTTAATGATTTTTTTTTTTTTATTCTTGGGCACCGTTTACAGAAAAAGCTAATCAAAGCTTTATTTTAAATTATAAGGAATAAAAATGGCTTATGTAATAACCAAATTATGTCTCAATTGTAAAGATATAGCCTGCACGCAGGTCTGTCCTGTCGACTGTATTTACGAATACCGGGGAAATGATCCAACCATTCCAAAAGAAATGCTTTTAATTGATCCGGATGAATGTATCGACTGTAATGCTTGTGTACCGGAATGTCCCTGGGAAGCAATATTTGAGGAAGAGATGGTCCCCGATATTTTTAAGGAAGACATTGAATTAAATGCAAGGATTGTAGGTAAGGAAAGAATAGTACCAGTTCGCGAAGAAGGAAAACCATTGCCTACTCCGGAAGAAGTAGAAACTAATAAAAAGAAATGGGGGTATGCGGGGTAAGCACTTGATGATTAGGGATATCATTAATTTTATTTGATGGTCACTCATCGTAAATGAATAGTCATTTATAATTTTTATCAAATAAATAGCCGGATTTATTGGTTAATTTACCCGGCTTTTTTATTTTTTGAAAGACAATTTAAATGTCTATTTGATTATACCTGATGTAGCTAATTTTATACAAACATAATTTATATTCACTCAAAATTGTCTTCAGAAGTTATTTTCAAATGGCACCGGATTTGCTTTTTCAGGGGAGTATCATAAAATGTTGAGGAAATGATGAAAAAATTAATTGCACTAATCGTCGTTTTATCTGTTTCAGGAATTTATGCTCAGGTAAATACCGCTGCAGTAAAGCTTGGAATATTCTCTCCCTCATCTGCAGGGGGTGGATTTATAATAGGCTATGAAGGTTCCCACTATGTAGATAAAAATTTCAGCTTTGGATGGAGCTTTGACTGGTTCCATAAAAATTATGTTGATAAAACTCTCATAAACGATTTGAACCAGCAGGATCCTCCTGTGGGCGGCGGGGAATTGAATGAACTGAGAGCAGAAACCAATCTTCACGATTTTCCTTTAATGATACACCTTTCCGGAAAAACTCTTGTAGGTCCATATACACAGGCGTATATAACTGCGGGTATAGGTGCAGAAGTGCTTCTAATAAATTATAATAATTATCAGGATCCTACCAAGGATGAATTTCAAACGGCCTTTGATCTGAACTGGCAGATCGGTGTAGGCGGAATCTATGAAATGAGCAGGAATGCAGATGTCTTTGCTGAGCTTACCTACCACTCCTCATCCCCGAGCTGGACATATGAAACACAGGATGCGTTTGGTAATAAGAGGACTTTTGAAAGGGTTTTTGATATGAGCGGTGTTATGTTCAGAATAGGATTCAGATTTTACTATTGAATGGACTGCCACCGAAGATCGAAAAAAAAATATTTATTGCCCAATGATGGTAATTACAATTTTCCGGTTTCCACCTCTGTTTCTGTGTTCGCATAGATAGATACCCTGCCATGTACCCAGATTGAAATCTCCATTCAAAATTGGTATCGATATGCTGCTTCCCAGCAGAACAGACTTTATATGCGCAGGCATATCATCTGATCCCTCTGTATTGTGATCGAAATAAGGAGTATTTTCCGGAACCATTTTATTAAAATGTTTCTCCATATCACTCCTTACGGAAGGATCAGCATTTTCATTTATAGTTAATGAAGCAGAAGTGTGTTTGATAAAAATTTGTGCGGTACCCGCTTTAATAGTTTTGATTTCATCTAATTGCTCAAGAATTTCTTCTGTTATTAAATGGAAACCCCTTCTTCTGGATTTTATAATTATTTCTTTTTGAATGCATTGCATAGAAATCAAAGATTATTCAAACATAATATAGAGAAGATATAATATAAAAGGAAAAAGAATGGAGAAAAGCTAAAAAAGGAAAAAGATGAAAGACTATGCAATTCCATTCCCAGTGGAAGCCTGGAAATATATAAATTACGACTCTTCGGTCTGAAAAACTTATTCAAAAAAAATGAAAATTATGGTAAAATAATTCTTCACTTAGGAGAAGTTTTTACCCCCAAATCGGGCAGAAGAATTCTTTTATTGTAAAAAATTAAAATATAACAAGATACGAATGTGGCATAAATAATGAGCATATAAAACGATTTTATAGGAGAAAAACGTAGTTTTTTTGGACACTTATGTTTGAGAAATTCTGTAATCCAAATCCGGTACTGTTTTCTATATTTCTTTTTATTTTATTCAATTGTGAGATAATCAGAAGTCATACAGTCTATTCAAATATCCATTCTATAAACACTCAATTTACACAGTTATGTACTTTTGAAAATTCTGAAAATTTAGCTACCATCATTAATTTCCCGTCGTTAGAGATTCTATCCGTTCAAAATGTAATAATATTTCCTGTATCTCTCACCTTTGGAGCATTTATAGTTCTGTTAGCTGTACTCGCCTTTATATCAAGGAAAAATTTAGGCAAAATTTGGCAAAAAGTTCTTAATGACCAGACTAATGAGCTGAAGAGAGAATTGGGAAAAAGAACTCACATTGAATCCCACCTGAGGGAAAGTGAAAAAACATATAAATACCTTTTTGAACATAATCCGCAGCCAATGTGGATATATGATATTAATACATTGAAATTCCTCGCTGTAAATAATGCGGCAGTTGTTCAATATGGTTATTCATGTGATGAATTTTTGTCAATGACTATAAAGGATATACGACCACATGATGATATTCAGGACTTGTTTGAAAAAGTATTAAACTCAGCAGTTGAATTGAGGAAAAACAGCGGTTGGAGACATCTAAAGAAAAACGGGGAAATCATGTATGTTGAAGTTTCTTCATACAAGTTAGACTTTGAAGGAAATTCAGCCAGGTTAGTACTGGTAAATGATATTACAGATCAAAAATCTGCAAGGGAAGCCTTGCAGAGTTCAGAAGAAGAATACCGCAGCCTTTTCGAGAACGCTACTGATTCGATTATAATTTTCGAACCAGAAGAGGAAATTATCCTCGAGGTTAATCCTGAAGCCTGTAAAGTGTATGGATTTGAAAAAGAAGAGTTTATTGGGAAAAGCTTTAAGGAGCTTACCCAGAATATTGAAGCAGGTGAAAAACAAATTCAGAAAATATTAAAAAAAGGAAGTATAAGGGATTTTGAAACAAGACATTTTGCAAGTAATGGTGAAATTCTGGACCTATTGGTAAATGCTTCGAAAATTGAATACCGGGGTAAAACTGCTATACTGGCAATCAGCAGAAATGTCACTGAACGTAAAATAATTCAAAAAATTTTGGAGGAGACTGAGCAGAAGTTACGTGAAGTTCTTGAACATAGCATAAATTTATTTTACACGCACGATACTAATCAGGTTCTGACGTACGTCAGTCCTCAATCCATAGAATTTTTTGGTTGTGATCCCAATGAGGCTAAAATCAGATGGACTGAATTCATAACGGACAATCCGGTTAACCTCAAAGGAATTGAACTTACCAACCTGGCTATAAAAACGGCAAAAGCACAACCCTCTTACGAACTTGAATTAAGGAAAAAGAATGGTGAACATATCTGGGTGGAGGTAAATGAAGCACCTATTGTGAGGAATGGAAAAACTATAGCGATTGTTGGGTCGTTGACAAATATTACTGAACGTAAGAAAATGGAAGATCGACTAAGACAGAGTGAAGAATACTATAGGACATTTACTGATATTTTGCCTCAGACCGTTTTTGAAATTAATCCGGATGGCAGAATCACTTTTTCAAATAAGACAGGATTGGAAACTTTCGGCTATTCACAGGCGGAATTTGAAAATGGATTAAATGTAGTACAGATGATAAAACCTGACGACAGGAAAAGAGCAATACTGAATATCAACAGGATATTGCAGGGAGAAAAACCTGAAAATAATGAATATATAGCTGTTAGAAAAAACGGTACAGAATTTCCTGTTTTGATTTTTACTTCACCAACTTATAAAAATGGTCAACCGGCAGGATTAAGAGGAATAGTGCTCGATATAACAGAAAGAAAGCATGCTGAAAATCTGATAAATGAAAGTAACGAGAGATTCAGACTTATTGCAAACGCTACAAATGACGGTATATGGGAGTGGAATATTTTGACTAACGAATCCTGGTGGAATGATAATCTTTATAAGCAGTTCGGGTTACCTCTTGATACGAAACCTAATTATGAAAACTGGCTTCAACCTATTCATCCTGATGACCGGAATAGGATTGCAAAAAGTTTTAAAGAAATACTTGAGAGCCGTTCAAACCACTGGATCGAAGAATTCCGTTGCTTACTTCCCGATGGTAAAATAGGTTATATTCTGGATAGGGGATATATTCAGAGAGATTCAAACGGAAATGCTGTCAGAATGCTTGGCTCAACGATGGATCTGACTGAACTTAAAAAAGCAGAAGAAGTTTTGAGAACAAGTCAGTTGCTTCTTTCCAATGCTCTTGAGATTGCAAATATGGGTCCCTGGGAATATGATGTACTTAAGGATGAGTTTACCTTTAATGACCATTTTTACAGGATGCTACATACTTGCGCTGAAAAGACAGGAGGTTACTCTTTGTCATCATATGATTATACAAGGCGATTCGTGCATCCTGATGACATTCATTTCGTTTTTGAAGAAACCCAAAAAGCAATTGAAACCACCGATCCTGAATTCTATAATGAAATTGAACATCGGATTATTTATGATGACGGTAAAACAGGGATTATATTGGTCAGATATAATGCGATCAAAAACATCGAAGGTAAGACTATTAAAATTATTGGTGTAAACCAGGATATAACTGCACGTAAACTGGCAGAAGAGAAATTGCAGGAAAGTGAAAACCGGTATAGAAAAATTTTCGAGGAACATTCTGCTGCGAAAATCCTCATTGATCATTCGACCCGGCAAATCATAGATGCGAATTCTGCTGCAACAAACTTTTATGGCTGGACACGTGAGGAATTAAAGAATAAGACAATTGCAGATATAAGTATTTCTTCAAAATCAGGAATAGATAAAACTTTCGATAAAACTCTTAACAATCAGCAATTCCGGTTTGAATCAAAGCATAAGCTTTCTAATGGACATATCAGGGATGTGGAGATATATAGCAGCAAAATTGCACTGCAGGGTAAAGCAGTAATTCATTCAATTATACATGATATTACTGAAAGGAAAAAAGCTGAGGAAAATAACCGGACGCTAACTAAAGCAATTGAACAAAGTCCCGTTAGTGTAGTGATTACAGATCCGCATGGAAATATTCAGTTCGTTAATAATAAATTCACTTCAATTTCAGGTTATTCCTTAAATGAAGTAATTAACCGTAAACCCAGTATTCTTAAATCAGGGTTACAAAACAAAGAATTTTACAAAAATCTTTGGGATACGATTTTATCCGGCAGGATATGGCGCGGTGAAATGCAGAATAAAAAG
>DATICR010000157.1:0-2094 GCA_035456745.1 Ignavibacteriaceae bacterium | reverse complement strand
ATTTTTATTTAAAAACTGAATGAATAAAATATTTTATATATTCTCCTTAATGATTCTTTTTTCTGTTAATATTTTTTCTCAGGAAAAAGAAGAAATAATCACTGTTGTGGGCGATAGTCTGGTCGGCAGAATAGTCAGCGGCGAAACTACACGTGAAGTTTATGGTCACGTTGTGCTGACCCAGGGGAATGTAATCATAACATGCAATAAAGCGATCCAGTATATTTCACGGAATGATGCAGAACTTATCGGGGATGTTGTACTGAATCAGGACAGTATGACAATTAAAACTCCCAGCGGTTTCTATTATGGTAATGAAAGACGTGCGGAGAGTAGTTCGGGAGTACAACTTGATGATAAAAAAGTTATCCTGACGGCCGATTCCGGCGAATATTTTTTTAATGAAGATAAAGCTGTTTTTCGTAGCAAGGTCACATTATATGATACTGCAAGTACTTTGACTTCTAAAGCTCTCACATATTATAAGAACGAAAACCGTGCTATTGCAATGGGAGATGTCGAAATCGTTCAGAAGGATAATATAATTGATGCAGATACACTTGAACATTTCAGGGACAGCCGGGTAACTTTTGCCAACAGCAATGTCAGGATCAGAAATAAGAGTAATAATGTTCAGATATTCGGTGACCATCTTATTGATGATGCAATAGGATTCCATTCAGTTGTGGATAAAAATCCATTGCTTTTGCAGATTGATACCACAAGATCAAGGCTGCCCGATTCATTAATTACTTATTCCGATAGTATAAGGATAAAACTCGATACTTTGATTATTAAATCCGGCACTATGGAGGCGTATCGTGATACTATAAATACCTTCAAAGCAGAGGATTCAGTGAAAATCTGGAGAGACTCATTTGCTTCATTAAATGATTATTCGATATATCTTAAGAACGATGAAAAGATTATTACTTACCGTAAAAAGGAAGGTGACAGGAAACCTGTCCTGTGGAATGAAACAACTCAGCTAACTGGCGATTCTGTTACTATATTCCTTAAAAAAAATGAAATACAAGCCCTGGAAGTTAATAGAAAAGCATTTGTTCTTTCACCGGATGAAAATTATCCCCAAAGGTATAACCAGATTTCAGGTGATAAATTAATTATGTATTTTGATTCAAGTACTGTTAGTCGTGTCGACGTTAATGGAAATGTTTATAATGTATATTATATGTACAATGATGAACAAAAACCAAACGGTCTTACCCAATCATCAGCTGAATCTGCGGCAATAACATTTAAAAATAAAAAAGTTGACCAAGTCCGCTTATACGGTTCACCTAAAAGCGAATATTATCCTGAAAATATGGTTGGCGGTAAGGAACTGAATTATGCCTTACCCGGATTCAACATCGTGGAGAATCGTCCTGAAAAAAGTTTACTTATTAGGACAATTAAACCGGTAGAAAGAATTTATTCACCAATTGATACACTGCAATAAATTATGGATGCAAAAACATTAAGAAGTGAAGATCTCGTAAAATCATATAAACATCGTGTTGTTGTTAATAAAGCTTCGGTTAAGGTTTCAAAAGGAGAGATTGTCGGACTCCTCGGACCAAATGGTGCAGGAAAAACTACAACTTTCTATATGATTACTGGTATGATAAAACCCGAGAGCGGAAAAGTATTTCTGGATGATACTGAAATAACAAAAATTCCTATGTATAAACGAGCAAGAATGGGTATCGGTTACCTTCCGCAGGAAGCATCAATCTTCAGAAAACTTTCAGTTGAAGATAATATCATGGCAGTTTTACAAATGATCAGACTTTCACCAAAGGAGAGAAAAGAAAAATGCGATGCATTGCTTGAGGATTTAAGCATAACTCATATACGTAAAAGTATCGGCTTCCAGTTAAGCGGAGGAGAAAGAAGAAGAACTGAAATAGCCCGTGCTCTTGCAACCGATCCCAGTTTTATTCTTCTCGATGAACCATTTGCAGGAATCGATCCAATTGCGGTTGAAGATATTATGACCATAGTTGCTAATCTTAAAAACAGGGGAATAGGAGTTTTAATTACTGATCATAATGTCCATGAAACTTTAAGTATCGTTGATAATGCTTATAT
>DATICR010000156.1:0-2148 GCA_035456745.1 Ignavibacteriaceae bacterium | reverse complement strand
TTCGCTTATTTCTTTCGATTCACCTTCAACCATCATAATTGAATCAGCGGTGCCTGCAACAACAAGCTCAATATCACTTTCCTTTAACTGCTGGTGTGTGGGGTTGACAATAAATTCCCCGTTTACCCTTCCGACCCTGACTTCACTTATTGGCCCGTTAAACGGAATATCAGACAGCATTAAAGCAGCGGATGCACCTGTAGCAGCAAGAACATCAGCATCATTTTCACCATCGTATGAAAGGACGAATGCTATAATCTGAGTTTCATTTATATAATTTTCCGGGAAAAGAGGACGGACAGGACGATCGATAAGTCGTGCACTTAATATTTCCTTTTCAGTAGGTCTCCCTTCCCTTTTAATGTAACCACCGGGAAACTTGCCGGCAGCGGATGTCTTCTCCCTGTATTCTACCTGGAGAGGAAAGAAATCCTGGTCTTCCTTAACTTCTTCAGCAGCAACCGCAGTAACCAGAACCATTGTATCGGCGTATCTAATCATTACGGCACCGTTAGCTTGTTTTGCAAACCTTCCGGTTTCTATGGAAAAATTTCTTCCGCCGATTTCAATTTCTTTTAATACCATCATTATTACCTTTTATTCCTTCGTTCAATTTTATTTTCTGATATTTAATTCCTGGATGACCGATCTGTAACGATTTATATCTTTTTTCATAAGATAATCGAGCAGTCTTCTTCTTTTACCAACCATCATCATTAGGCCTCTTCGCGAATGATGATCTTTTTTGTGAGCATTAAAATGATCAGTCAGTTCATTTATCCGGCCGGTTAAGATAGCAATCTGAACTTCAGCCTTCCCGGAATCTTTATCATTCTTTCCGAATTTTTTGACTAATCCTGATTTTTCCTCTTTTGTCATTTAATCTATCCTTTATTTTATTGTACAATGTAATTCCAGTCGCAACCGGAATTAATTAATTGAGTTTACCTAACTTTTATTCACTGGTTCCAGGTTTCTTATTATTTCAAACCCGTTTTTTTTATCAATATTCATCTGATCAACCAGCTCATCCGCTGAAGAAAATTTTTCTTCTCCTCTTAATCTTTCAATAATTATTATTTTAATATCCCTGCCGTAGATTTCTTTATCAAAATCATAAATATATACTTCCGAAATAATCTTACCTGAATTATAGAAAGTGGGCCTCTTACCGATGCTCAATAATCCGAAGTGATGACTATTCCCAACAAAAACCTCAACTACATAAATACCTATTGCCGGCAGCAGCTTTGCATCATTATCCAATTCAATATTAGCTGTAGGAAATCCAAGGTCTCTGCCTCTCTTATCTCCTTCAATAACTTTTCCTGAAAATTCGTAATTTCTGCCGAGAGACATAGCTGCTGATCTGATATCTCCTGCAGCAAGAGCTTTCCTGATTTTAGTGCTGCTTATAATTTCACCGTCAAGACGGAAAGCATCAACAGTCTCAACATTAAATCCATATTGTCTGCCCATATCGCGAAGTGTCGTTTCATCTCCACCGCGTCCCTTTCCAAAATGATGATCATACCCGATGACTATCTCCCTGATACCAATAGAATCAATTATATAATTCTTAAAAAAATCTTCCGCTGTATTCTGAGAAAATTCTTTGGTGAAATTTATTATCAGCAGATTCTGGATACCAAGCTTTTCGAGGACAACTGCTTTTTCAGAAGGGGTGCTTAATATCTTAAAATCAGAATTATTTGAAATAACATTCCTCGGGTGAGGATCGAAAGTGACTAAAAAACTTCTTCCGTTAGCACTTTTCGTTTTTTCTATAAGCCTGCCGATAATTTTCTGGTGGCCTAAATGGATACCATCAAAGGTACCAAGAGTTATAAAAGTATTTTCATCTTTGCTTATTTCAGAAATATCACGAAAAATATTCATACAGTTCTTTAATTCAACAATAGCTTACAAATATAAGTTTTTTTGTCAGAAAATAAAATATTAATTCTATAAGTTACAATTATACAAGGAGTTATAGAACCACACTTCTTTCTGACACTGTTTTTATTAACCGAACAAATTCATCAGGATTTAATGCATCATCAACAGAATATTCCCCGATACCGGTTCTTCTTAATTCACTTAAAACACCGCCGCAGCCAAGGGCTTCTCCCAAATCATTTGCAATAG
>DATICR010000155.1:0-8135 GCA_035456745.1 Ignavibacteriaceae bacterium | reverse complement strand
CCCATTGCCGCAAGAGCATAAGTGGCTTCTTCGAGTCTGCCGACCATTGCCGAATCGGTCAGCGATACAACCATTTGAGTTGATAGACCCGCAATAGCAGGTAAAGCAAGCTTTAATATATTTTTATAATAACTATTACGTGGAAGAATTTTCATTGAAAGCAAAGATAGGAAATGTATATTAATGTTAAAAACAGATTTATAATAAACATTTGACAAGAAGATATAACGATCCTGTGTAAATCATAAGAATTATTTTTCAATTAGCGAATTAGCGAATTTTCGAATTCATTAGTGTATGGACATACTTTAACACCAAGAAACGAAGTTCACTAAGTTACACTAAGGAAAAAGTTTTTGGAGACTTAAATTTATATATTGTTTTTTCAGGACACAAAGACATGGTTGAAGCGATTTTAATAAAGCACACGAAGGAAAAAATTTTAAGAGGCTAGATTCAAATTAGTAAATAAATTAAGTGAATATCTGATTGATTACATAGTATCCTCAATCAGATTTTTGTTTTTTGGTAAAGATATTTATCTCAAACAATGTGGCTAAAGCCCGGATGTTTAAGGATGATTTTAGATCCGTTGGCTTCCCAGAGGGATCCTTCGGAAAAGCCAAACGGCAATACTCTGGCTACAGATGTTAAATAATTGGTTGTCGGCTGCCGCTCTATGAACGCATGGCTGCTTGACATTGATCAGCCTATCATTAAATTTATACTGTTATCGTATGATGTATAGCTGAAATGATTCTAGCTTTGACAGTTTTAGGAGTAAGAGTAAGATTAAGAGTAAAATTAATCCTTCAGCTCTTAATAATTGACCTCATCCTATAGTCCTTCCCCTGGAATGGGAAGGACTTGTTTGTAATCGTGACTATTTATTTGAAGTGTTAACTTAACAATACATTTGAATAAATAACTTTTTATTATGGGATAAGTTCCTTCCTGATAATTGACCTCATCCTGTAGTCCTTCCCCTGGAATGGGAAGGACTTGTTTGTAATCGTGACTATTTATTTGAAATGTTAACTTGACAATACATTAGTAAGAGTAATCCTTTTTTGGTTCTGGCTGGCCAGGTTAAGAGTAATAAATTCAGCGCAAAATGGAAAAGTTTATTGAGTGGTCTTTTTGGTTCTTTTTTCACTGTAGGTATGCGGTGACCATTAGTGTTAATCCTGGCTCTTATTAGATTAAGGGTAAGATTAAGAGTAAGATTATGATTAAGATTAAGATTAGGAGAGTGGGATCCTAAATTAGACCGCCTTTATAACAATAAGACTAACATCATCCTCAAATTTACCACCGGTAAAATTATTAATATCTTTGGTTATGCGTGCAAGAGGATCTTTTTCGGTTTTAATATCTGTGAGAATTTTAATCAATCCTTCGGTGCCAAGGGGATTATTATCTGAATTTCTTGATTCAATTAACCCATCAGTCAGCATTATAATGAAATCATCCGGTTGAATTTGTATTTCCAGATCATCAAACTCACCTCTTGGATTAAAACCAAGCAAAGCACCGGCTGAAATTATCTTTTCGATTTTTTCCTTGCCGGTATTTTTATAAAGAACGGGAAGATCCCCGGCACCAGCATATTTGATGATTTTCTTTTCATTATTAATTACCACAATGGAAAGAGTGGCAAACACCTCAGAAATTTTTGCATCTTCATAAACCGACTTATTAACCTGGGTTAAAATTTTTCCGGGAGAAAAATCACGTGAGTTCTGAAGCACCATTCTTAATGCAGTTCTTACATAACCTGCATAAGCAAAAGCAAAGAACCAAGCCCCCCACTTTTTACCCATTACATCACCAAGTATAACCGCCAGATTATTTTTATCAAGCGGAAAGAAATCAATAAAATCCCCGCCCGGGATTCCCTGAAACGGTTTATGCCAGTGTTTGATATAAAATCCGTCAAACGTGGGAGCAGAATCAGGAACAACTTTCACTCGTAATGAATCCGCAGCAGCATGCAGCTCTGTAACAATACGAGATCTTTCTTTGCCGAGACTCTTAAGGATTGCGTTTACTTTGGCAACAACGAGTTTTGGTCCTGCAGTTTTAACAACATAATCAGTTATTCCGAACTCATAGCCTTCCAGGATATCATCCTCTTCCCCTTTTGCCGTAAGGAAGATAAAGGGGATAGTCTTCAGTTTATCATTTTTTAACAATTCCTTCCTGAACTGAAAACCATCAGTCCCGGGCATCATTATGTCGGATAATATCAGGTCCGGAACAAAATGCTTCATCTTATTGAATGCATCTTCGGCTGATTCTGCCACAACGCATTCAAAGCCGGATTTAGTAAGGTTATACTCGAATATCCTGATCAGGGAAATATCGTCATCAACAAGCAAAATCTTATTAGCGGTACTTACAAGGTACTGTTCAAGGTTTTTCTTTACACCATAAATCTTGTAAATAGCTGTACGTTTTATAAGTGCTTTAACTTTTAAAAGAAGTTCATTTACATCGAAAGGTTTGGTAATTATATCATCCCCGCCCGCATCAAGTGCCATTGATTTATCTTCCATGGTATTTTTTGCAGTTACAAATACGAACGGAATTGCGCGGTATTTTTCATTCTCACGAACTTTACGGCAGAATGTAAATCCGTCCATTCCATCCATTGTAACATCGCAGAGAACAAGATCGATTGGATTGGAAGACATGTGATTCATCCCCTCTTCAGGACCCGCGGCTTCAATAACATTATATTCGTTATTGATAAGATGATGTTTAAGTAATTTCCTGATGACAATATCGTCATCAATTACAAGAATATTATTTTTCTCAGTATTACTCATTCCGAAATCAAAGAGTTTCAACCAGGATTAAAATCAAAGGAAACCTTGTTCTAATAATAAAGTAAAAATCAGAGTCGGATACCGGGAATATCAAATAAAACTATTTATTGCGTCTTCTCTCGACTGGTAAGCTTCAAATACCCGGTTTAGTCTGGTCAATTCGAACATGGAATTCACTGCAGGCCTAAACCCCACCAATTTAAGGTCGCCGCCATTTGCTGTAGCTTTTTTAAGTGAAACAACGAGTGCACCAAGGAATGTTGAATCAATAAACTCGCAGCTATTTAAATCGACCACGATATTTTTATTTCCTTCTTCGATATCATTTGTAAGAAGCTCTCTGAATCGTTCAGCTTCCTTCAATGTAGCTCTTTCAAGAGTTACTATTTCAACAATTACATTATTATGTTTCTCATTGATGAAATCCATTTTTCTGCCTTTAGAATTTTACCTGTTTATAATATTGTACTTTTCCATCAACCTGTAAATAGTTGCTCTCCCGAGCTGTAGTTTTTTTGCTGCTTCAACTATATTGCCGCTGGTTGTTTTTAAAGCGTGTTTTATAGCTTCTTCCTTTAATTTCTCGAATGGTACAATTGTATCATCTGTAAATAAAGTTCCGGATAGATCAGGATTCAGGGAAATTTCATTTTCCCTTAAATGAACCGGTAAATCTTCAACATCTATAGTATCTCCTTCACTGATTATCATACATCTTTCTATTGTATTTTCTATTTCGCGAACATTACCCGGCCAGTTATACTCATATAAATATTTAAGAGCCTTTTTGGAGAAACCCTTGATATTTTTGCCAAGCTTTTTATTAAAACCTGCAAGAAAATGCTCTGCGAGCACCAGTATATCAGCTCTTCTCTGTCTTAACGGCGGTATAGAAATCGGGAAAGAATTTAACCTGTAATATAAATCTTCCCTGAATTCTTTATTATCAACTGCCTGCTTTAAGTCCCTGTTGGTTGCAGAAATTATTCTTACATCGGTTTTTATAAGTTCATTCCCGCCGACTCTTTCAAAAGCTTTTTCCTGGATTACGCGGAGAAGTTTAGCCTGCAGGAGCATTTCGAGTTCGCCGACTTCATCAAGGAATAAAGTACCTCCATTGGCGGCCTCAAATTTTCCTATCTTTCGTTGATAAGCTCCTGTAAATGACCCTTTTTCGTGTCCGAATAATTCACTCTCCAGCAGTTCTCTTGGAATGGATGCACAATTTACTACAATAAACGGCTGGTCTTTTCTTTTACCGTTGTAATGAATCGCTCTGGCAATCAGTTCCTTACCCGTTCCGCTTTCACCGTATATCAGAACGGTTATATCGTTATTGAGTACTTTACTTACAAGTTTGAAAACACCCTGCATTTTACCATCTGCAGAGATGATGTTATCAAAACTATATTCTTTTTGTACATCAAGGCGAAGGTTCTGAAGTTCCTTTGTCAAATCATAATTTTTGATAGCATTCTTGATTGCCGGTTCAAGTCTTTGCTGATCTATCGGCTTGGGGAAATAGTCATAAGCTCCGTATCTGAGGGCTTCCACCGCAACTTCAATACTTCCCTGGGCTGAAAGAATTATAACTGGAAGATTTTCATCAAAATGTTTTATTCTTTTAAGGGTTTCAAGACCATCCAATCCCGGAAGCATAATATCAAGAAGAATAAGGTCGGGCCGGGCACTAAGTCTTTTAAGTACATCTTCCCCGCTTGCAAATACTTCCACCTCATATTTCCACTTATCTTTGACCCAGTACGACAGCAATTTCGATATTGCCGGTTCGTCGTCAACTATGAAAACAAGCTTGTCCACTCTTTTTCCTATTTATTAATAATTGAATTTATTGGGTAATTTAATCAGCACCGAAGTGCCTTTATTTGTTTCACTCTGAATTTTGATAATACCTTTGTGCAGATCAATTATCTGCTTGATAAAAACAAGATCGATATCATTCTGGATGTATTCCTTACTGCCTTTAGAGGAATGATAGAATTTATGGAAAATATACGGGAACTCATTTTCTGAAATCCCCAGGCCGGTATCTGTGCAAATAACTTCGATCTCTTCTCTGAAAGATTTGATCATCCATGTTATCCTGCCGCCTTTAGGAGTATACTTAATAGAGTTATTCAATATCCCGTTAAATACCATTTTGATTTTTTCAAGGTCGGCAATAATTTTTACGGGAGATGATGGGAAGTTACAGCTCAGAATCAATCCTTTATTTTCAATTGTCGGTGTAAGATCATCGATTACAGATTTCAAAAGAGCTGCAATATTAAATTCAGTTCTTGTCAGTTCTATTTTTCCCTGCTCATAACGTGACAGTTCAAGTATATCATTTATGAGCTTTGCCAGTCTTTTGCCCTCGTGCAGAATTATTTCATCAAATTCATTCCTCATTTCATCGGGCATATCCTTATCCGAAATCAGAGTTTCGGCAAAACCTATTATTGAAGCGAGAGGGGTACGGAATTCATGAGAAAGGTTCGAGACAAAATCATTTCTTAACCTGTTAAGATCAGAAAGAACATCCTTATAAAGATCTGATCTTGATTTTTCAATATCTATTAGCCTGATATTTTCTATCAGCCTGTGCTGAAGTTCTGTAATCTTATTTCTAAGTGCATTTCCCTCACTTCTATCATTTCCTGTTCCAAGAACACCAATTATTTTACCATTTTCTTCTATAAGCGTACAGGTTATATGAAACGGAATCTCGTTTTCATATTTCCCGATTAAGGTTACATCCTGTTCGAACATTCCCTTATCAGAAAGCATAATTTTAAATAATTCAAGGATTTTCTGTTTTTCATCAGATTTAACAAAATCGAGAAGATATCTGCCTCTCATATCAAGTTCAGAATAATCGAGACTACGTGCACCATTTTTATTCAACGCAATTATATATCCGTTTTCATCAAGTATAAAAAACAAATCTTTAAAGGATTCCAACAAAGCAGAAAAAATGAGCTCACGATTTCTTGTAAACCACTCCCCTTTGAATGTTTCAACGTGTTCAGCCTGATTAAATTCTTTTGAAAATGACTCATTTATTTGTTTGTTAAAATTCATTATGTATTTTCGGATAAGAGCCGAATTTTCTTTATTGTAATTTTCTTTTATGTTTGATAAAAGAAGCAGGAAAACCGAATAATCATTTTTATCTTCAGAAATTTTTTCAAAAACATAGGATTTTATATTTTTTTCGACAGAAAAGTAGAGATACGAATCCAGTTCTGAAATAACAGCATTACTTAAATTATTATTTATTAATAATCTGCGAAGGTCATTTACAAACGGTATAATATCCACTGTTTGTTCATTAAATGCAGCCAGAATCTCAAAATCGGATTTTGATATTTTTATAACGAAACCGGCTAAAGAATTGGTTTCTTCCGAAAGAATTTCCAGGTTATAGGTTAAAGTATCAGTCATTTCGCCCAATAATTACATTTTGAAGATATGATTCTTTTCAAATTAATTCAATTAAGGTCAAATATTGTTCCATATTTAGAAAAGCTTTATTTATATAAAATTTAATGATATTAATGTCTTAAAATAGTACTTTCTTATCATTATCGGTAACTTTTTATGGTAAAAACATTAAGGCGGGCAACATACTTATCCCTGATAGTGAACATTTTCCTGTTCTGTATCAAAATAATAGTTGGAATTATATCAAATTCTATTGCCGTTATATCCGAGGCTGTAAATTCTCTTACGGATATAGTGTCTTCGTTAGCAATTATGTACAGTGTGAGGGTTTCCCTTAAAAAACCTGATGAAGAACATCAGTTCGGACATAACGCCGCCCAGCCAATAGCTGTCTTCCTGATTGCTCTTTTTACCGGGATAGTTGGACTTAATGTTGTTGAAGAATCGATAGGGCGTATAATCTCCCCAAAAAAGATTTATGTGAGCAGTGCGGTTTATATTGTTCTTGGAATAACCATAGTAGTAAAAATAATATTAACCAGATATCAGTCCAGTGTGGGCAAAAAATTTAAAAGTCCTGCTTTGAGAGCAAGTGCAGTTGACAGTTTAAATGATGTCCTTGCATCCTCCCTTTCTATTCTTGCAATATTTCTCGTTGAAATGGGTCTACCGTATGTTGACGGAATCGGCGGTATACTGATTGCATTCTTTATATTTAAAACGGGGTATGAAATTGCCAAGGAAAATTTGAATTATCTGATGGGAAGATCTGCCGATGAAGTATTAATACTTGAAATAGCCAAAAAAGCGATGAGTATTCAGGGAGTAAAGGGAATGAATGATCTCCGTTCTCATTATGTAGGAAATAAATTCCACATAGAGATTCACATCGAAGTCGATAAAAATATCAGTACAGAAACATCACACCGGATAGGAAATGAAGTTAAATATGCGATCCAGGAAATTGATGATATACAGCAGGCATTTGTTCACATTGATCCTGTTTAATTTCTGATATTTTCTTTTTGCAGCGCGTCATAATATTTCCTGATCAATTCCTCATAATCTTTTGTATAGCCCTCACGAATGGCTTTGTTCAGCTCATCTCTTAATTTATCTTTTGCCGCATCAGAGGATAGATCAAGTTCAGCGGGCGGTTTACCTGCAATATCCTTACCCGTATTTGACTCCCTCTGCTTTTCATAATCTCTCTCATTGATTGACCTCTGTGCATCGAGCAGCTTGCTCAATATTCTTTCCTGCTTTTGTATCAGGTTATCATCCAGTTTTTCTGAATGCATATCGGTTATAACCTCCTGCATCTGATGCATAATATCTTCAAGATTAGCCGGAATCCTTTTGGAATCGCCTGATTGTTTTGCCTCATTATTCAACTGGTCAAGAGATTTTCTTATTACATCCTGCTGCTGTGCGAGTCTCTGCAGCTGTGCCTGCTGTTCCATGGAAAGCTGACCCTGCTGCATCTGCTGAAGCATCTGAGTCATGTTATTCAGGTTCATCTGCTGTCCCGACATCTGCTGAAGCTGCTGCATCAACGACATCATTCCGCTGCCGCTTCCGTCTCCCTGCATCATTGCATCCATTTGTCCCTTCATCATAGATGCAGCCTCATTCAATGATTTCATTGCACCGCTCTGCTGACTTCTGACCGACATACCATTCCTGGATTGCATTGACTGCACAGCCTGGTTCATCTGCCTCTGTGCGTCGCCCAGCATCTTTCCCATCTCCGGGGTAATTGCAAAAGTTTTTTGTGAAAGATCAGACATCTGTTTAAGGATATTATTAAGACTCCCCTGGAGATTACTCTGCTGCTCTGCATTTTTACGAAACTGT
>DATICR010000154.1:0-2998 GCA_035456745.1 Ignavibacteriaceae bacterium | reverse complement strand
TGTATGCCGGTCCGGTGTTTAATATCGGCGGTTCAAATTACAATTTTGATCCTGCCGTTGCTCAAAGTGGTGAAGCACCATTTTTAGCAACCAATATGGATAGAGATTTCTTTGTGGCTCAATGGGCATATAAAGCTCCTGATGACAGTGCGTGTGAAATTTATATGAGCTATCGTAATCTGGATAGTGCATGGTCTGCACCAATGAATATAACTGAAACTCCGAATATGAACGAAGATGGTGAACATCTTGCCCCATATATTGCTGTTACACAATCCGGTGATACAACAACATACACTGCTTTCAGTATGTACTGGTATGAAACAGGGTATACAGGAAGATGGCCGGATCCAACTGTTGAATCTTCAGTATATATGGCTGCAGTTCCTGTTTATTCACATGTGGTCACAGGAGTTAAAAACGAAACATTAAACCAATATTCATACAAACTTGAACAGAATTATCCGAATCCATTTAACCCGACAACCAGAATAACTTATTCAATTCCTGAAAGAAATAATGTTACTTTAAAGGTATACAATATGCTTGGGCAGGAAGTAACTACCCTGGTAAATACGACAAAAGATGCCGGACAATATGAAGTTAATTTTGATGCTGCTAAACTTGCATCAGGATTATACATCTATAAACTCCAGGCCGGTAATTTTACTGAATCAAGGAAAATGATGTTGTTGAAATAAAATTATTTACTTAATTTACGGGGCGGATTTCTTTAAAAGGTAGTCCGCCCTTTTTTGTATGTTTTTTATAATAATTTTTTTATTTGATTCTGGGGAGATTTAATAATTACTGCGTAAGAAATTACATCTAACCATATTTATGAAATAAAAGTTAAAAACTATGATGGAGAAAAGATGAAAAATTCGTTTACTAAAATTTTCATTCTAATACTCCTCTTATTTTCCGGATCTTTGACTTTCGCACAGTCGGGAGTTGGAAAACTAAGCGGTAAGGTAATCGATGCCGATACCAAGGAACCATTAATCGGCGCAAATATTGTTCTTTTAAATACCGAATTAGGTGCCGCTACAGATGTAGACGGCAACTATTTCATTCTTAATATTACTCCTGGTACTTATCAGGTAAAATTCAGTTATGTGGGTTATGCTCCTAAAACTATTCAGAACGTTCGTGTTGTTGCAGGAGTTACATATGAACTAAATATAGATTTATCAACTGATTTTACATTACCTGAAATTGTAGTTCAAAGCAATAAACTTTTTGAGGAAAAAGCAACAAATACGGTAAAAGTATTTGATGCTGAACAGATTTCCCGTCTTCCTGTAAGGGGAGTAACAAATATTGCCTCATTGCAATCGGGTGTTGTATCACAGTCAGGTAGTGGTGGTGTTACTGGTAATGCGACCCTGAACATAAGAGGTGGAAGAGGTTCTGAAGTACTCTATATTGTTGATGGAGTTCCTCAAACAAACTTATATAACAGAGGAAGTGTTTCGCAGGTTAGCGATAATGCTATTGAACAGATTTCTTTCCAGGTTGGTGGATATGAGTCTAAATATGGGCAGGCCCAATCAGGAATAATTTCTATTACAACCAAATCCGGTAATCCATATTATAAAATTTTTGGAGAAGCCGTTAGTTCAACATACCTTGATAATTATGGTTATAATTTGTATTCAGGTAATATAAGTGGACCTATCTATCCCGGCTTATCAGAGCATACATTTTTTCTTTCTGGTGAAAGAAGCTGGACTAAAGACAGTGATCCCCCATCAATACCCCTTAATTTTCCTTCTATAAATGAATCTTTTAATTACAGGCCCAATAACCCTGCTGATGTCTGGAGATTTACAGGAAAAACAAAAAGTTTATTCGGAGCTTTTTCAGCATATCTCAGTGCCAATATAAATTTAAGGCATTATATGGCATGGGATTTACGTAAAGCAAAACAGGATTCTAAATTTAATGATGAATACTCTGAACGGAATTTTTCCTATAGCGGCAGGGTTTCTCAAACAGTAAGTGCAAGTACTTTCTGGAATCTTACCCTCGGATATAAAGCTTTCGAACTAAAAAGATATTTTCCCTTCTTTGGGGATAATCTTGAAGCCTATGGTGATAGCGCAATTTGGAAAAATCAGTTAGGAGTTTATCTTGCAGGAGACGGATTGTTTCCTGCGCTACTTGATGAAAATGGTAACCCCGTTTATGTTAACATAGGCACTCCCGATGACCCGAATTTTCAGGCAGTTCAACAAGCTACAGATCAGTACGGAATATTCAGACCTTATGGTTATGCAACCGGTTTATATCAGCATCGCGTAGACGATGCTATGACAGGTGATTTTGATTTGACTTCGCAAATAGATAAGCACCTTATTGAAATAGGCGGCGGTGTTGAATCGCATACTTACAGAGGCTTCTTTGTTTATCCATCAGCATTAGGATTGCAGCCGGATAGTCTGACACTCGCTCAAAAATTTACAGAACTCAGTCCAACAGTATATGGTTACGATGTGACTGGCAAGACCCAAACAAGCAGTGACAATCCTGATCAGTTCATCCGCCCAAGAAAACCATTACTTGGATATGCTTATGTACAGGATAGATTTGAATTAGAGGACCTTGTTCTCAATATCGGATTGAGAATGGATTATTTTGATATTAAATCTTATGTTTTAAAAGATCCGTCACTTCCATTTTATGGAGGCAGCGATAAACAGCATATAGATCCGGGAGATTTTAAATTAAGAGATCCTGAAATTGAACTTTCACCAAGGATTGGGCTTGGATTCCCTGTAACTGAATCCACAGTATTCCATGCTCAATTCGGACGGTTTATTCAGATTCCTGATTTAAACAATGTATATGCCGGTCCATTTGATTATAAATCTATGTATGAAGGAAGTTTCGATCCTCAGTTTGGCCAAAATGGTGCATTGAAACCTGAAGAAACTTTACAATATGAAATAGGATTCAGACAAATGTTTGGAACAAATGCTGCAATAAATTTAAC
>DATICR010000153.1:0-8538 GCA_035456745.1 Ignavibacteriaceae bacterium | reverse complement strand
CTATTGCATCAAACCCGGCTTTAGCAATGCCCGCACCGCCATATCCTCCTATAATAGAGTGCGAAACTGATATAGGCATTCCGAAATGAGTCGCAGTTGCCGATAGAATTATTGCGCCTATAAGTCCGGAAAATATCACCTGGTTATCAACAATATTGACGTCGACAATTCCCTTACCGATTGTAGTTGCAACACTTACCCCGAAAATAAAAGCCGCGGCAAAATTAAAAAATGCTGCCCAGGCCACAGCCTGTCCGGGACTTAAAACCCTGGTTGAAACAACCGTTGCAATAGAATTTGCAGCATCATTCATTCCATTATAGAAATCGAAGATGATAGCCAGCAGAATGATTATATAAGCAAATTCCATAGATTATGTATTTTTTATGAATAATCCGATTATAATGTTAGCTGTTGATTGACACCTGTCGGATGTGTTTTCAAGAATATCCAGAACTTCCTTTCTCTTAATTAATTCGATCGCATTTTTTTCTTCTTCAAAAAGTTCCTTTACCGCCTGCCTGTAAATCGAATCAGCTTCAGTTTCAAGAACTTTTACGGCCTTCATTTCATTTACTCTTTTTACTTTCAGATCCTGAATTGCAATGCCAAGCTCTTCAACCTGCTGAACAACTATCGAGGAGAGTTTATCGGCATATTTTATGCTTGATGTGATATTATAAGTTTCGACCCTGGTTGTAGCACCGAGAAGCATATCGCTTATATCGTTGAGTCTTTTTATAAGTCCGAAAATATCCTCACGGTCAAAAGGAGTTATATAAGTTTTATTCAGTCTCTTAACTACTTTTGATGTAATCTCCTCACATCTCAGTTCAAGCGGTTTAATTTTAAGGAGGATATTCCGGTCGATAATTTCTGATGAGAATAGCTGATGGGTGAGCTGTGCCATCTCAACAATATGAGCGATCATCTCTTTAAAATTATCGAAGTACTTTTCTTCCTTCGGGAGTAACTTTTTAAACATATAAATCCTTTTTCATTCGGAAACCAAAAATAAAAAATAATATACTTTCGAAGAAATTATTTATTAGTGTATTTACGAATTTGCGAATTTTCGAATTTTCGAATTCAAATCATCAAATCATCAATTCGCAATTAGCGAATTTTCGAATTTTCGAATTCAATTCGTCAATTCGTTAATTCATCAATTCGCAATTTTCTTGTATATTTCGACTTAATTTTTTAGCTACAACAGGAAAATAAATGGCAAAACAGAATCAGAGCGATTTAATCGAAAAAATAGTATCGCTTTCAAAAAGAAGAGGATTTGTTTTTCAATCGAGTGAGATATACGGAGGATTAAACGGTTGCTGGGATTACGGCCCTCTTGGTGTTGAACTTTTAAGAAATGTTAAAGAGGAATGGTGGAAGTTCATGACTTACCGTGAGAATGTTGAAGGTCTCGATGCTTCCATTTTAATGCATCCGAAGGTATGGGAAGCTTCCGGTCATGTAGAAAATTTTACTGACCCGATGGTAGATTGTAAACAGTGTAAAGCAAGATTCAGATTGGATATTCTTGGTGAATTAATAAATGAGAAGAAAAAGAAAAAGGCAATTGAAGAAATCAAAAATAAGATAGCTGGGAATGCCAAATTAACCCATGAGTTTGAAAACATACTTAATGCTGCCGTTGCCGAAAACGGAGGTTCAGTAAATTCTGAATTCACATCAATTCTTGAGAATAATGAGCTAAATCCTATACTGTTGTCCCTGTTAAATTGTCCCCAGTGCGGAAACCAGGGCACTTTTACAGCAGCGCGTCAATTTAACCTTATGTTCAAAACATTTATCGGTCCCGTCGAAGATGCCGGTGCAGTTGTCTATCTCCGTCCCGAAACTGCGCAGGGCATTTTTGTAAATTTCCTTAATGTACTGGCATCATCACGTCAAAAGGTTCCTTTTGGCATTGCCCAGACCGGCAAAGCATTCAGAAATGAGATAAATACAAAGAATTTCCTTTTCAGGACAAGGGAATTTGAGCAGATGGAAATGCAGTTCTTTGTTAATCCTTCAGAGGATAAAAAATGGTATGATTATTGGAAAGAAGAACGAATAAACTGGTATAAATCTTTAGGAATGACAGAGCAAAAATTAAGGTTTCATGACCATCCGGCTGAAAAGCTGGCACATTACGCAAAGGAAGCCACAGACATTGAATACGAGTTTCCATTCGGCTGGGGCGAGATAGAAGGAATTCATAACAGGACGAATTTTGATCTGAGCAGGCATGAACAGTACTCAGGAAAATCAATGAAATATTTTGATGAAGAATCAAAAGAGAAATTCCTTCCATTTATTATTGAAACCTCCGCAGGTGCAAGCAGATCTTTTATGGCATTCCTGGTCGATGCATATTATGAAGAAGATGTAAAAGGGGAAACAAGATCAGTACTTCGTTTTCATCCGAGACTGGCTCCAATTAAAGCAGCGATTTTTCCTCTCGTTAATAAGGATGGTATGCCCGGGATTGCAAGAGAGATAGAGAATGATTTGAGAAAAAGCTTAAGAATATTTTATGATGATAAGGGAGCGGTTGGACGAAGGTACAGGAGACAGGATGAGGCCGGTACTCCTTACTGCATTACTGTAGATACCCAAACTCTGGAGGACGGTACAGTTACAGTGAGAGAAAGAGATTCAATGGAGCAGGTAAGAGTTGCTTCTACTGCCTTAAAACAGTATTTACTGGATAAGATTTCAGTATAAGCATCACATAAGTGATTAAACTAATTTTATTTTCTTCTTATCAAAATTGGTTTTGTTTAATAATGTAAGGAGAAATTTATGTTCGTAAAGCGTAATGGAATTACAGCTTATATAATAATCATTTTAATTCTGACCCTTCCGGCTATTGCAGTAAATTGTAAACTTGTTGAGAATCCTCCCGGTGTTACTGCTGTGCAGAATGTTGCAGTAAAAATTAATTCTGATTCCACAGGTTCCGCATCAACAGCAATAATAAGCTGGGATCCTTCAGCTGATCAGAATGATAATGATTTCAGCGGGTACAGTGTTATTACTTATCAGCTTGATGCTAATGGTAATATAAATTCTACTTTTGATAAAGCGAATCTTTCCAAATCAACACTTTCCTATACTGTAGATTCAATCGGGACAGGAGTAAGATTCAGAACCTACATTTTCTCGAAGCTTAGTGACGGCACAAAGAGTGATTCGGTTGGAACAATTATTTATGCAGGAGTATTTTACAGAACAGATGGTATCATTGATGAATACCAGCCCGGAGATCAGACTCAGATAATATGCGGGTTTGGATGGGACGAACAAACAGGTACTGGATATAATATTCCATACCTGAATGAAAATGCAAATTTTATTGATATGAATATGAGACAAAATTCCTCGGGTATACTGGTGTTTTCGTCTCCGGCTTTGTTTTCACCCGGAATAA
Organism: Ignavibacteriaceae bacterium; assembly: GCA_035456745.1. Classification (GTDB taxonomy): domain Bacteria; phylum Bacteroidota; class Ignavibacteria; order Ignavibacteriales; family Ignavibacteriaceae; genus DATFVA01. The sequence goes on along the minus strand of DATICR010000153.1, from coordinate 5,102 downwards.
GAACAACACTTTTTTCACTTGTCGGCCAGGGGCAGGCAGCCTTTGACCAAACTGATTTAACTGAACCGGTGAATTATTCCGCAGATGTTGATTCAAACAACGTATATCTCGTGAAATTACAGGAAGGTATCTATGTTAAAGTTTGGGTCAGAGACGTCCGCTTTATTACGAATTCTGTTCCGCCCTTTTATAATGTCATTTTTGACTATAAATTACAGCCAATTGTGGGATTGAGGGTACTATAAAAATTTATTGTAATTAAATACCTGAAACATTTATCTTTAGCGGAGGTAAAATATTGAAAGTTACCTCCGCTTTTTCATGAATGGAGTATAATAATTAAGATGGAGTTCCGTTGAAAAGTTTAATTCTTACGGTCATTATATTCACTGCATTTACATTTTTCACAAATGCCCAGGATGAAAAATTCGATTCACTTGTTACAAAGGGAATCAGACAAATCTATGATATAAAATTTGATCAGGCGGAAACAACTTTCAGGCAACTAATTGCAGAATATCCCGAACGTCCCGCAGGAAGGTTTTTCCTGGCAATGATTGACTGGTGGAGAATATTATTAAATCCGGATGATGAATCACACGATGAAATTTTCTTTCAAAAGCTGGAAGATGTAATTTACCAGTGCGACCAGATACTTGATAACAGTCCTGATGATATAAATGCTTTATTCTTTAAAGGCGGATCAATCGGATTCAGGGGAAGACTGAGGTCATTGAGGGAAAGCTGGCTCAAGGCAGCTGATGATGGACGTGAGGCCCTGCCGATAGTTCAGAGAGCAAGCATACTTGATCCGAAAAATGTTGATGTGCAGCTGGGATTTGGCATTTATGATTATTATGCTTCAGTCATTCCGAATGAATATCCTATGCTGAAACCATTGATGATCTTTTTTCCTGCTGCAGATAAGGATAAAGGAATAAAAGAATTAGTGAATACAGCAGAGAATGGGCGATATGCAAAGTACGAAGCCCGTTATTTCCTGATGACGCTTTATTATGATTATGAAAATGATGTTAACAAAGCCTATGAATATGCACAGATGCTTAGCAGCGAATTCCCTGATAATCCTGTATTTGAAAGATGGAAGGGAAGGATAGAGGCAAGAAGAGGAGATTATTCCGCATCTTCAAGAATATTCAGAGATGTATTGAATAAGGCAGACTCCGGTTATACAGGCTATGCAACCATCCCGGCAAAAAGAGAAGCGACATATTATATTGCGCTGGAATATAAAAATACTAATGACCTTGATTCATCCGAAGATTATTTTAACGAATGTTTAGAGTACTCAAAAGAAATTGATAAAGATGGAGAATCGGGATTCTGGATAAATTCTGTCCTTTATCTTGGTATGTTAAATGACCAGATGGGAAACCGCGATAAGGCACTCGATTATTATAATCAGCTTCTTGATATGAAGGAGTATGGAAGTTCCCACTCACTGGCCAAAAAATATATAGCAGAACCGTATCGCTGAAAATGGAATAGTGGCTGAATCAGGAACTTAAGTATTGTATGCATTAATGTTAATGGTTTATAATGGTGATTGGATAAAGCCGTGAAACATCGTGAAACCATTAAAAAATTCCGGAATGAGACAGTTGAACCTCATAGGGGCAACAAAGGTACAACAAGCCTATAAACAGCCTTAATTCTTAAATTGAGACGAGATTTGAACTATAAGAATTTCTTAAAATAAGACAAGTGTTCAGGAATAAAGACAATCACAAAGCAAGTTCAAAAAACCCCTACATTTTATGATCCCTTTATCTTTTATCTTAAAACGTAGTACCTATACTAATTCTATGGAGTGATCCGATAGTTCCAAGCGAGCTGAAGCCATAATCAAAATTATAACCTGAAATGATTGCTCCGAATCCGGCATTGAATCCCGCAATACCGGAAGTAGTGCCGACTTTCAGTTCTGATCTTTTCTCATTATCATATCCAAAGCGCAATTTAAGTACCTTACTCAAATTGAACTCGGCGCCAATAGTAAAAGCTTTAAGTCTTTGGAAAAAATCATTTTGGTCTTCATTTAATTTATGAAAATCAAGTGAAAGTCTTACAGGAAGATTCTCCAATCTTTTGGAGATGCCAACCACCATGTCAAGAGGTAGCTTTTCCCTGGTATCAATATAATAATCAATCTGTGAGCCAAGATTTAATACTGCAAAACCTATATCCATCATAGCGGCGGGGAACGCGTAATGAAGTCCGATATCACCGGCAATTGCCGAAGAAGAATATTCTGCCAGACTTGAGTAGATGTATTTTACATTTACTCCATAATAAAAATTTTCATCAAGTGCATTAGCATAGCCGAGTATAAATGCTATTTCCCCGGCACTAAAGTCCCCGATCTTATTACCGAAATCATCTGCCTTAGTGAAGTTACCATAATTTATATATTTAACAGCAGCACCAAACCTGCCGATGTTCTCAAAATTCTGAGAATAACTAAGACTCGCAAGATTTATATCGAGTAAATGTTTTACAAATGAAAAAGAGACAGGCTGCCCTTCAAGTAAATCCAATCCTGCAGGATTATAAAAAATAACATCAGGGTCATCATTATTCGTAACGAAACTTCCTGCTAAAGCTCCTGCACGTGCACTCATATCAAGCCTCATAAAATCGTAGGTATTCTGTGCATCAGTTGAGGCGATAGAAAATATTATAACTAAAAAAAGGAAGGGTACTGATTTTTTCATAATTCCCAGAAATTTTTGACGATATTTAATGATATTCATAAATAAAGGCAAGGGGAAAACTTTTATTTCAATCTATTTATGAGTCAGCTGGCAATTCTATATTCGTTTATTCGTCGATCCGCCAATTCGTAAATTCACTTAAAATTGTTTATTTTTTACTTTATCAATAGATAATGTTTGAACATTGAATGAGTCGGTAAACTGGAGGGTCATTTAATTTAAACATTTATTTAATGCATAAGAAAGGATTCTGAATGAAAGAATCTGCAAGATTTATCTCGCCGGTATTATTTTTTCTTGTTGCCCTTTGTTTTTTCCTTCCTTTTGTTAGCTTTACCTGTCAGGAGCAAAAAATAGCCACAGTTACAGGGATGGAATTAGTTACCGGGACTAAAATAGAAAAGTTTCAGATGCAGAAATTTAATCCGGAAACAGACGATTCGGAACTAACTAAACAGAATGAGCTTAACTCTGAGCCTATGGCTATTGCCGCTTTCATATTTGCGATTTTGGGGATTGTGGTATCATTAAACTTGCGGTATTCCAAAATTCTCTCTGTTGTTTCGGCTGCACTGGGTATTTTAATGCTTTTATTTTTAAGATCAAGTCTTGGAAAGCAGATAACCGGAGATTTTGATTTCAGAATAGTTGAAATATCATATGAGTGGGGTTATTACCTTGCGATAATATTTTTCGCAGCCGTTTTTGGATTAAACCTTTATAAAATAATTGCAGAGAATAAAGCTGTGCCGGCAAACATTGATGAAATTGCCGGAGCGGGATTAATTAAATGTGCCGATTGCGGTCATATGAATAGTGAGGGGAGTATTTTTTGTTCAAAATGCGGACATACTCTCAACCTTTAGGAAACCTTTTAATTTTATTCCGGTGTAAGTTCATCAGATTACCTGATTTTATACTAATCGATATTCCTTGTTACTTCCGGACCCAATATTTAATTTTATAATTCATCTTTGGAGAAAAAATGAATATACTTAAAACTGTCTTTTTAATGACAGCAATGATGATTTTATTTCTTCTTGTAGGATATCTTCTTGGAGGTTCTACAGGAATGACCATCGCATTTATCTTTGCCTTAATTATGAATTTCAGCTCATACTGGTTTTCTGATAAAATTGTTCTTGCAATGTACAAAGCTAAAGAAGTTACAGAAGAATCAGCACCTAAATTTTATTCTCTTGTGAAACAGCTTACAACCAAAGCTAATCTCCCTATGCCCAAAGTTTATATTATTAATGATCCTACTCCCAATGCATTTGCTACCGGCAGGAGTCCTGAACACGCAGCCGTGGCTGCAACAACGGGAATATTAAACAATCTTAATAATGAAGAACTTGCCGGTGTAATTTCACACGAACTTTCACACGTAAAGCACAGGGATATGCTGACCGGAACTATAGCTGCAACATTGGTGGGAACCATTACTTTTGTGGCGCAGATGGCAGGCTGGACGATGATGGTTGGAAGAGGCAGAGATGACAATAACGGAATTTCTTCTCTGCTGCTTCTTATCCTTGCTCCTATTGCAGCAACTTTATTGCAGCTGGCTATTTCAAGATCAAGAGAATTTGCAGCAGATGAAGGCGGAGCGCAAATTTCCGGTAATCCTTTGGGACTTGCTTCAGCGCTTAGAAAAATTTCCGCCGGTAACGAAGTTAAACAACTTAATAATTCAGGTCCGGCTACTGCTAATATGTTCATTGTTAATCCTCTTCATGGCGGTGGAGTTATGAAATTATTTTCTACCCATCCTCCTATTGAGGAAAGAATTAAAAGACTGGAAAATCTGGCTGCCGGAAGGATATAATCTTTTAAGCTGTTAGGAATATCTGAATTTAACCTGGTTAGACTCCGTGATTTTTTGTAATTTGATAATTGACTCATCAGTTTTGTAATTTCCTGTACCTCCCCGGGACTTAATGTCTGTTTGGAATTAGGATGAATAAATTATAAGAAAGTACTTGAAGAAGAACGGGAGGGTTACTTAAATTGGCATCACAATTTTATCTGACTAAATAAAGAATATTGAATTCCATTAAAATATTAACGTCGCTTATCCTCCTTTCTTTTTTTTCCTGTTTAGCTCAGGAAAAAACAAATCTGGAAATTTATACTGAGCTGGTTGATTCTTCAGTTGCAAACCTTTCATCATTTATTCCCGACACCGTTAAAACCATAAATCTTGAAATGAACACCGGTTCCTCTTTTGAAGTTTTTAATTCGGAGATCATCTCAGGTTTAAATAAAAAAGGATATATACTATCCGGCCAGGGAGCTTTCAGAATCCAGTATTTTGTTAAAGACGCCGGAGTAGATTATGGTGATATATACAGAGGAGGTATTTTT
>DATICR010000152.1:0-5215 GCA_035456745.1 Ignavibacteriaceae bacterium | reverse complement strand
TCTTCGTTAAGATTTGCTGAGGGTTACGGATTATGGCACCAGGCAAACTGGGCTAAATGGATTGGTTTAATTTCGACTCTAATTTATCTACCCTATGAAATTTATGATCTTATCCGGCATCCGGGAATAATACCAATAATATTTATTATAATTAATCTGATAGTAATGTATGTTCTGTACACATCGATACAAATTAAACACAGGGATTTGAAGAAGACAAAAGAAAAAAGTTAAAGTTAGAATATAGAAGCCAGACGGAGTTGAGATCTCATCTGAAGGCGGATTGAAGTAAGAAGCATAAAAAGTATGGAGCAAGAAGGATAAAGAAACTAAATTACTTTTTCTTGCCAGTCATTATTGACGCGATGGCAGGCAGGAGGTATAGAATGCCGATGCACTAATATTCCAGTTCAGCAGTTACGGGCAGATGATCGGAAGGATATCTTCCATTCTCGCTATAATCTAATATGGAATGACTAAATGCTTTCACGCAGTCATTAACAAAGATAAAATCAATTTTTTCCCTTTTGTTTTCCTGAACCGTATTGAACCCATGAAATGACCATTCCGGTCCCGAAGTTTTTACACCAGCAATAGACCGTACGTCCTTAAGATTAATTAATTTATTATTGATTAATTTTTTATATGACAAAGAGGAATCATTGAAATTAAAATCACCCGTTAAAATCACAGGATTTCCACGAGCAATTTTATTTATTTCAAATACTATTAAATCAGCACTATTTTCTCTGGCTTTTTCACCTATATGGTCGAAATGAGTATTAAAAAAGAAAAAAGTTTTACCCGTTATTAAATCCTTGAATTCTCCCCAGGTACAAATCCTGGTGAGGGCGGCATCCCAACCAACAGATCCCGGTTCATCCGGTTTTTCTGAAAGCCAGAATGTGTTTCCTTTTACTAACTTTAATTTATCTTTCCTATAAAAGATTGCACTGAACTCCCCATCCCTTTTACCATCATTTCTGCCGGCACCATACCATCCATATTCAGGCAGGAGTTTATTCAAATCCTCAATCTGATTAAATAATGCTTCCTGGATCCCGGCAATATCAATATTAAATTTATTAAAAACACCGGCAGCTATTTCCTTCCGATACTGCCAGGCATTTTCTCCATCAGAAGCCACATCAAGCCTGATATTAAAAGTCATTACTTTCAGAGTATCGCTCTCCTGAAAGACGACATTTAAATTCATCAATAATAATAAAGACAGTAAGGTAATCAGAGAATTTTATCCTTATGTTTTCGAACAAACATTGAAAGAAACAATTATAATTTATTTTTATTAAATAACTTACAATAATACAATTAAACTTTAAATTTTATGATGGTTATAGGCAATAACATCATCGTTATGGTACTTTAATTCCTGTGCAAGCTTTTTTCCTGCATCATATCTATCTTTAAATAAAGCCATTTAATTTGATTAATAAACAAAGAATAGTATAATTATTTGTGACAGGTTAGTCAGATGAGGGAATAAGTGAGGTTGAGTTTATTAACTGGTTTTCATATAAGATTAAACATATTAAGGTAATTTGAAATCCGGTATTTATCTATGAATTCGATTTTTTCGTTGTCAAAGGCTTTATTTAGTTTTTTGTCAAATTCGCCAGTAGTAAAAATAAAAATCCTGTCGGTCCCTGAGACAAGTGAATCGACAAATTCCTTAACTATTTTTTTAGTGACGAGCTTCATATTTAGGCACTGCACCGCAGCTTTCACCTCCAATGAATTCTTTACCGCAATTGCATATAATCTAACTTCATCCGCACTGTGAGAAGTTTTGAAACTGAAATTTTTATAACCCAATCTTCCAAACAGGGCTTTGATTTTGTGCGCGAAATCTTCTGTGGATAAATTAAGGATATATTGAAGTTCTTCTTTTTCTTGTTTACTTACTGACTCCGCATCTTTAGGTTCAATTAAATCAAGTATTTCAAGCCAGTCTTCGTTGCTTATCAAAGAATAAAATACTTCAGAATTCAGCAAATCAAATAACTTTCTATTTAAAAGACCTTTTTCTGTTAATTTTAGTCTGATCCTATCCTCAATGCTGTTCCTAATCAGATAATTATAGATATTTAATTTTTCATTAACCGAAATGATTTTATCCTCAGCTTGCCAGGTAGCGACAGGACTCCACCATTGGTCAAAATGTATAAGGTAAGGTACATCTGCAAAATTTATTTTTGCGTTCATCGCTTTCATACCTGCAAGGAATACTGTTATCGACTGATTCTTTGCAAATTTCTTAACCGCCTCTTCCATTTCTTTAAGTGAAATTCCAGTTTGATACAAAACGTACTTAATGCCATTCTGTGCAAATAGTTTCTCAAGTCTTTGTGTTCCCTGCCGGTCATATTGCGTAAGAATAATAACTTTTTTTCCGCATTTCTGAATTGACTTTAACTGATGAAGAAGAAACTCTGATTTCGGACTATTATCATTATCTCCATAAAAATTTCCGATTTGAGTCAATTGATGAACCAGAGTGAATACATTTGATTGAACCAGAAACGGATTGCCGGCCTGCACAAGATCATAAATTCTTTCCCTTCCTGATTCCAGAGCTTTTTCATATTCCTTCTTCTGGTCAGGAGCCATTTCAATCCAATAATCCTGTCTGGTTCTTGCCCGCAGAGACCCGGCCAATTCAGATTTGGTTCTACTGAGGTTTGTATAATCTTCACGGCCGGTTACTTCAAAAATTTTCTTTTCAAGATCGGCTGTAGGCATTCCACTTAACATCCACACAAATTTTGGCAGCAGTTCAAGTTTTATTTCAGGAAAATCCTCTATTTCATCTATTACGAGGCAACCCCGCCTGCTAAGATCATTAAATGAAATCAGATTTTTTTCAACAGCTTCAGAGAATGTCTTATAGTTCAGAATCTTCACTGACAGGGGATTTTTCCATTCTGCCTCCGTATTATTTTCGATAATCCCAAATGAGATTCCGTGACAGAATTCCCTTAAATGATCATACCAGCCGGACAAACAATCATTCCTTAATTCCGAAGGCCTTCTTTTCCAGCCGGCTTCGAAATCGCTTGTGACAATAATTGCCTCTGAAATATCCTTTTTATGGAATAATATTTTTAATGCGCCTATTACCTCACAGGTTTTACCTATTCCCATCTGGTCATTCAGGAGTGCCAGCTTATATTCCGACAAATAATCTGCCGCGGATTTCTGGTAATCATAGAGAAAATCATATAATGTATCTTTTTCTTCTTTTCCGAATTTTAATACGGGTTGAAGAATTACTTCCAGCTCTTTTAAGAACGCACCGCCTGTTTGATCCTGAGTACCCCGGAATAAATAATCTTTTACTTCCGGTGAACCTGTATCATCAATTTTAATCTCTTTTCGTGGCCTTGGTAAAGCAATTTTTATATTTTTCACCGACATAATCTTCAACATATTCTTTACCACACCAGGCAAAATTATCTCACTGATAGCGGGGAGTTTAGCTGTTGATAATACCGGAAAACTGATTTTCCGAATCAGCTTCTTCTGTTCATTTAATGAAAACAGGAGTTTATCAAGCTTAACTACCTCAATCTTTTTTACAGATGAATTTTTTGAAATCGGCTGAAATTTAATCTCTCTACTTTCAGAAAATTTTAAGGGATCGATATAGTTTTCCGTATTCAGGAGTTTAACATTTATAACTTCCGTTTTCAGATTAGAAAGAAGATCAATAATCTCAGGCTTAGTAAATAAAGCTATCTCTTTTGAAGATACTTTTTTAGAAGGAAGTAATAAAGCAAAATTAAGTGTACGAGGTGATGTTAAACGATAATCAAATGATTTTAACTCTGCCGTTACTTCATTAATCTGTTTGGACTGCCCATCAGACGTTTTATAAATTGATCCTTTATCAGAATGTGAAACAGAAAGAGAAAAACTAATCCGGGCAGAAGCGAGAATTTCTTTAACCGATTGAGATAATGTGTTAGGGAAGCTGAAGAATATTTTATTGGTTTTTTGTCTTTGAACAGAGAGCTGCTTAAAAGCTTTAGAGATTTTTATTTTGGGAAGGTCGAAGGTAAATCCCCTTTCCGCAGGAATTGTATATCCCAATATGATATCCTGAGTATCAACAATTCCTGAAAATAAAGGTTCAATATAATAATCATCACTGAGAGGAACTCTCAGCCATTTATTCCAGTCATATTGTTCGGGAGAATCGACCTTACTGATCGATTCAGCCATCTTCTTCCTGACTACTTTGTACATCAGTCGCTTGTCTTCTGCAGATGGACCTGTTCACAAGCTTGTTTCAATCTCTCAAACGGTTCGAGCAGATTTCTGTTTTCAGCGACTTCATTCAGAAGATCTTTAATCTGCGGTAATTCAGATTCATATTTTTTGGAAGTTTCAACGAACATTTTTCCGTTGCCGTTGTAATTTTTAAGTTCCTGCACGCCTTTACCGCTTTTAGTTCCAGGTTCTTCATCGCTGAATACCCTAACTACTCTCACTCCCTGTTTATTATTAGCACCCAGGAAGAGATTATCTTTAACAATTATTATATCAATCTCTTCATTCAATGCATTTATGAGCGGGACAGATATAAGTTCGACTAAAATATGTTCAAGAAGTACATCCCCATATAAAGTTTTTTGAAAGTTAGTCGTTTTTATCGGGGCTGTTACTCTGAATTCAAGCGGTTTAGTATCGGCATCTGTGACAAGAATTGCCCCCATTAATCCGCCATTTTCATCCGGTGCGTAGGTTTCAAGGAAACCGATTTTACCTATTGCCATTATTGCTGCCTCTCTTATTAATAAATGTGAATTATGTTTTAATTCTTAATATTCGTTTTTACCCGCGACAGGAAATTATGACTGACAAATTTGACGTCATAATTACAATTATCTTCCTTTCACTTGAAAAGCAAACACTTTAGCTATCTTTTATGCAAGTAATATGCCGAATAGATTTTGAAATTGATTAAAATAAATATAGATATATATAATGATGTTTCGGAATATTCATCCCCCGTGAAAATTTGACCTGTTTTATGCACCGATCATATTGTAACTCAAGAAAACTCTTTACAACCTGTTCAATTATTCAACACTGAAATAAAATATTTTTACTTACTTCCTAAAAAACAAGCGATTTTTGCATATTATTCGACTCATAAATGGATTCCGTATAATAAAATCAAAATTATTTATAC
>DATICR010000151.1:0-8445 GCA_035456745.1 Ignavibacteriaceae bacterium | reverse complement strand
CTGAATCACGGGGTAATTGTGTATCGGTGTCAAGAGTAATAACATACTTCACAGACGGCAGGATATCAGTTTTACCGACTACGATAGAGAACCTGTCTTTTGAACCGCCGCGCAGCAGTGAATTCAGTTCCTCAAGCTTTCCCCTTTTGCGTTCGTAACCCATCCACATCCTCTCCCGTGGATTCCATTGCCGGGGACGGTGAAAAAGAAAGAAATTATCACCTTTATATTTTGTATTTAGCTCCTCAATCCTCTTAACAGCCAGCTGTAAAAGAGATTCATCCTCAGGCAGAAATTCTTTATCAGAATCCTGAAAATCAGTGAGCAGGCCATAGTGAAGGTTGCTATCCTGGTTTCCCAGAAAACGTATTTCCAAAAACTCGGTCAGTTCTCTGATATTATTTTCATTAATTAATAAGGAAGGAATTACGATAAGTGTACGTGATTCCGCCGGTATCCCTTCCGAGAAATCCATTCTTGGTAAACGTCCTGGCTTCACAATCAATGTGGATATCCAGTTAACCAGAGCAACCGGTAAATTACCCGAAGCCATAAAAAAGAGTATTCCCAAAAGAATAAGCTGTAAAGTTTCAAATCCTTTGTCATAAACCATCTGTAACATAACGGCGGTAATGAGGAGATTCAGCAATATGATTGAACCGCTGTATATCATTAAAGGAACCCTGCGGCCTACTTTTGCTAAAGCTTTGAAAGGAGAAAACCGAACATTACAAGCTGATTCCAATTTAATTAAACCCTTATCTATCAGGTAGTATCCGACGTGCGCAGTCCTGGCATCCGGACCATTTATTGCAGTGCTTTCCTGAGCAAGACGGATTGCCGTCTGAGCAGTTTCTTCTTCAGAAAGAGAACCGCTCTTTGCTATTTTTTCTATGACATGGCGGTACTGGTCCCGGGTCGGGAAATCCATTTGTCCGTAAACTTTCCCCGGATCCTTCATCAGAATTCTCTCTACGGCACTCATCGATTCAACGAAACTTTTCCAGTTCATGGTTTCGAGGAAACGAAGGCTCCCGATACTATTGCTGATGGAGACCTGATCTGCTGCCTGCTGCTGATTTCCGAGCTGTATCAACTCTTCAATTGTCTGATCTGAATCGGAGAGCCTTTGTTCGATCCATGTCAGTGCAGAAGATAGAGTGTGGCTTAAACCCTGCAGTCTTCGGGTAAGTTCAGAAACGAAAGCTGTTGTCATCGGCGGATCTGATCGCGACATATCCGCAACTACCTGGATCAGGTTCTTAGGATCTTTCTCAACCATTTCGATCATTTCGTCTGCCCAGGCATCTGCCAAATTACGTTCGATCCTTCCGGCGGCAACCTTTACGGCAACACGGCGGAGATTCTCAATGAGTGCCAGTCGCAGCATAATCGGGATTGCCCATAATTCGCCTAACTTTAATATTGTTACAGTTTGATAGGCAGATGTGAAACGGTTAAGGTTTTCCGGGTCAACCCGGCCATCGCCATGTGATATGATTTCCTCCGCAATGTCATATACACGAGGCAGACCTTTCGACATACCATGTGAAATTCGGGGTAATTCACGGCTATAACCTTTGGGCAGGTGTTTTTTGCCGGTACGGATCTGTTCTTCAATTAAATAGAAATTATCAAGCAGCCATTCCTCGGCGGGTGTAATTGCTCGCTTTGCTTTAAGGGTTTCGATTAATAACTCATGAACTTCAAAAAGAAAAACTTCATTCTCCGCCAGGCGTTTAAGAAGTTTTGCCTCAGGTTTCGCATTGGAAATTAAGGTATGTGATTCTGCAAGTATTTTGCCGTGCTGCTCCATTTGGTCGGCACTGAATAACTCCGAGCGCATCGGAGGTTCTGCCTTAGAAAATTTTTTAATAAGGGAATTTTCATTCAGCTGCGCCTTAAAACGTAATATAGATTCATTTATATATGGGTTTATTACCTTCATTGTCTTTCGAATCAATAGATCAGTATAATTGAAATATAATCAATCTTCTACTGTAAAAACCTATCGGGGAAAATGTTCTCACCATAATTGTTGCATAGCAACAATCACTTTTATCGTAATGTCAATTCTGAAAATACTCTAACTCTATCTTGTTTATTAGAACATTTTTTTTATATATATTTGGAATAATTATAATACATTATTCTTTAATTTGATTTATTTTAACTCAAATCCGGATAGTTAAATAACATCATCACATTCATAAAATTTTCCTGATAATGAAGAAATTGAAGCTTTTGCTTATTGAAGATAATCGCCTCCTCAGGGAAGGCATTAAAATTATGCTTACAAAGCAAAAGGATATGCAATGTATGGAAACTGTCGGCAATGGTGAAAATATTTCGAATTTACTGCAAAAACACAAACCCGATATAGTACTTCTTGATATGGGGTTACGTGACCGAAATAGTTTGAATTTGGTTAAAATGATTAAAAAAAGGTTTCAGGTCACCAAAGTAATAGTAATGGATCTGATCCCCGCTCAGGAAGATGTTTTTGAATTTGTTCAGGAAGGGGTTTCTGGATTTATTTTAAAAGATGCAACTGTCAGTGAATTCCTGAAAACTATCAGGGCTGTCTCTAGAGGTCTCAATATACTCCCTTCTAATTTAACCGGATCACTTTTTTCGCAAATTGTAGAACACGCTATAAATGGATCAAATCACTCTGCTATTATGGACTCAGTTCGAATGACAAAACGCGAGAGACAGGTAATTGAGTTAATTTCAGATGGCTGCACCAACAAAGAGATAGCGCAGGAACTTCATCTCTCAACCTATACAGTAAAAAGTCATGTGCATAATATACTTGAAAAACTTGCATTAAGTACCCGTGTGCAAATTGCAAAATATGTACATGATTCAAGTAAAAAAGACTCAGCCGTTCAGGGGATTTCCTTAATTGAAGATTAGTTACGTAATCCTAAAGAGCTAATCCATATTTCAATCTAAAGAACTATTTACTCACAGACTCCTTCTTTGTATATATGTTACAGGAAGGATACATTTATGTATTTAATTAATAATAAAGGAAATTGGATTGCTCTCAAAAATAAGCTTAGACTTGCCTATCCGATAATAACCGAAGATGATCTAAAATTAGACGATGGTGGAGGAGAACTCAATCTCCTGCTAAGACTACAAAAAAAATTATCTAAAACTCAACAAGAAATAGTCCGATTGATTGACAAACTTTAATCATCATTTAATCATTAATTAAGGAGTTGGATTTGCATTCATTTGAAAATAAGTACATGCGGCTTTTTGAATCAGCAAAAGACGGAATATTAATCCTTAATGCCGATAACGGAAAGATTGAAGATGTTAACCCGTACCTGGCTAATTTATTAGGATATTCCAAAAAAAGATTACTTAAAAAAAGCATATGGGATATAAGCGCAGTTCAGAATATTGAGTATTCTAAACATCTGTACAAAGAACTGCAGGACAAGAAATATGTGCGTTATGAAGATGTACCTCTGCAGGCTTCCGATGGAAGTTTGATAGATGTGGAAATTGTAAGCAATGTTTATAAGGTCAATAAGGAAAAAGTCATACAATGCAATATCCGTGATATTTCAAAACGAAAGAGCCTTGAGAAAAAATTTCAAGAGAATATTAAAACAAAAGAAGCCTTACTTAAAGAATTACAGCATCGTACAATAAACAGCTTTACGGTACTTATCAGTCTGATCAGACTGAGGGGGCAAATGGCCGGCTCAGATGAAACCAAACTTATTCTCGAAGATTTAGAAACAAAAATAAAATCGATTACTGATTTATACTCATTACTTTCCGAATGCAATAGTTTCTATGAAGTGAAGCTTGATTTATATTTTAATAAAATGATTGAGCGAATGTCTGCTTTGTCAAAAAATATAGTAATGCATAAGAATATCGAAGAGATTTCTGTTTCAGATAAAAAAGCGGCTACCCTGGGAATGATTTTAGTTGAACTTTTATTTAATGCAATTAAATATGCCTTCCCGGATTCTAAAAAAGGAGAGATTAATATAACTGTGAAATCAAAAGACGGACTCACATTTATAGTTGAAGATAACGGGGTGGGCTTGAAAAAGGATTTTGATTTTAACCGGGATAAAGGCCTGGGACTTGAACTGGTAGATATGATGGTAAACCAGCTTAACGGTAATATTAATTTTAAGTCAGAAAAAGGGACCAAAATTGTTATGGGATTTCCCTCATAAAAATATATATCGTTTTTTTTCATCGGGAAGCAAAGCTCTACCCTCCATCTCCTAATCCTTTTTTCATCCTTTCGCTCTATTGATAAACCCGGGGAATTGTTATAATCTTTGATTACATATAAAAAGGAAAAAACTATGAAAAATCTAATTCTGATATTTGTAATATTAGTTTCGTTTTCATTATTTGCGCAGGATAAAAATGAGAGCAGCAAGTTAAAAATGGATGATGAAACTAATGTCTGGATGAACAAGATATCATCAGATTCTGAAATGCGCGTTAAAATGATGGATATGATGATGGATAAAACAAGCGGGAACAAGGAAGAAATGATGAAACTTGTAAATTCTATTTTAAGTAATCCTGAAATGAATAAAATGATCTTCTCTGAAAATAATGCAAAAACCGGCAGCAAAGGTGCTTCTATGGAACCGGAATCACGCGGAATGATGAATGATAGCGTAAAGGTGAAGGAAATGTCTCAAATGAAACCTGTTTCCAGGAAATGAAGCTGATCAAAGTTGCGTTGTGAATAAAATATTTCGTCATTAATTTGCTGTATGAGCCGGAAGAATATTCTTCCGGTCCACCAGGAATTCATTATTTAAGCTGACGCATTTTCACCCAAAAGATTTAATCCCCTTTTCATCCTTTTGAGGGATTGTTTATATCCCCCAAGTAGTTGCATATTATAATGAGCAAATATTTCGTAGTGATTCATCGGAAACATATTTTATCAAAAGATAATATTATGAAAAAAATCAGATTATTATTAATTGAAGATAACCGTTTGCTGAGAGATGGAATCTTTTCTATTGTTAAATCTCAAAAAGACATTCTTATGGTTGCCGCATCCGGAGATGGTAAGACTACTCTTTTCAAAATCAAACAGCTAAGACCGAACATTGTTCTTCTGGATTTGGGTCTGCGAAGCCAGAATAGTTTAAACGTTGTGGAAATAGTGAAGAAGGATTTCCCGCAAGCTAAAATCATTATCATGGATCTTGCACCGATCCAGGCAGATATCCTTCAGTATGTAAAAGCCGGGGCTAATGGTTTTATCCTTAAAGATACATCACTTAAGGAATTCCTGATCACTATAAGATCTGTTGCTGAAGGTTCAACGGTACTTCCCCCGGTTTTAGTTGATTCACTTTTTTCACAGATTGTTGATCATGCAATAAGAGAAGGCAAATCCAAATTGCAGGAATCCGTTAAAATGACAAAACGTGAACGTGAAGTAATATTATTGCTTGGCGAAGGTAATAGTAATAAAGAAATCGCACAAAAAATTCGTGTTTCAACTTATACAGTAAAGAGTCATATTCATAATATAATGGAAAAGCTCGCGTTGCATACCCGTCTGGAGATTGCAAATTATTCTTATTCGGGAGAAACACTTAAGTCGATTGCTAAAAGTATTTCAACTATAAATAATTAACACATTAATAAACAGGACTGTAAACTTTTTCAATACGAGAAATTTATCTTGTGGAAGGATTAAGCAAGTGTACATCGGCCGATGTAAGTTATACTTCATTCAAATTGCAGAATTTCAATCAAGTCTGTCTTATAAATGTTAATCTAACATCCTTAGCGATTTATGATTGAACCAAAGGAATTCTACAGAAAACTGGATTCGCTGCTTAGCAAAATAAATATGGCTGAATCCGGAGCAGATTTTTTGTTTACCATAGTAAAAGAACTTGAAAAGACATTCGGTACAGAACTTCATATAGGTAAAGGCCGCGTATATGAAAAAAACGGCGATGAGTATTTATTATTGTCGAGACCTTTCGAACAGGAAAGTACTGAAGTTGAAACTAGACTTTCCGTAAATTCTGATGCTATTCAGGCTATATTAAATTCCCAGACCTTTATTTTCGATAACCATGAATCCGGCATCATCCTGACCGGCTTAAGAAATAAAGAGTATGCAATTCCAGTAGCTATTCTTGTGCATAATAATGAACAAAACTGGATCTTAATATTTGAACTGAAAAGCGGATGGGTGCGTGAAGAAATCGAGTTTTGTCTTAACGCAGTAAGAGCGGTATTAATATACCGGTTATTATCTGAGTCTTACAAAAACGAATATGAGCAGGCATTTCTGGTACAGAAAAGCCTGCTTCCTATTTCCTCCCCCCGGATAAATGGCTACCAGATATCAGGAAATTCTCAGCAGTCAGAACTTGTAGGCGGGGATGTTTTCGATTATTATAAATTCAATGATGATGAGTTTGGATTTTGTATCGGGGATGCAAGCGGGCATGGAATGCCTGCCGCACTGATGGCACGTGATGTCATAATAGGGCTGCGTATGGGATTAGAAAATCAGCATAAAATGGCACATACTTTAAAAAAATTAAATCGTGTAATATTTCAGAGTGCAAATGCTGCGCGATTCATTTCACTATTTTATGCTGAAATTGAAACGAACGGAGCCTTATTTTACATAAATGCAGGTCACCCGCCTCCAATACTGATCTCTGGGGATGACGTAACTGAATTGAAAACAACCGGGCTGATTTTTGGTGTCTTTCCGGAAATTGATCTTCGGCGTTCCTATGTAGAAATGTATCCCGGTAACATCCTGATTTTATATACTGATGGAATTATAGAAAGACAAAATAATTTAGGCGAGGAATTCGGACGGGAAAGATTAATAGATGTGATCCTGAAAAATAAGACTATGGATACAGAAGAAATATTAAATGCGATTTTTAACGATGCCAACAAATTCGGTAATAAAAGAAAATGGCGGGATGATGCAACGGTGGTGGTAATTAAGCGAATTGAATAAGTCTCCCTCTACGGTTCTACATTTTTATCCACCCAAATGGATTAATCCTTTTTTCATCCGTTGGGTTCATTTTTTATGGAAATTACTTTTAATAACTTTTTATTGTCGTATATGGGAACGAATAGACACATTTATACACTATAATCATTTCAGAACTATAGAGGCATTTTAACCGGAAATCAGAAATGGAAGTGAATAAGCATGATAAGGTTACTTCAAAAAAAGACCCGTTGTCTGTTGATACATCCAAAGTTTTCACCATACAGTTTTTGGAACTTCGTTGAAGTCAGCAAAATCGTTGGAGCAAAATATCTGGCAGCACCATTAGGATTGATGACCGTAGCGGCTTTGCTGCCTCCAGAATGGGAAATAAAAATAATTGATACAAATGTTGAGACTCTTCTTGATGAGCATTTTGAATGGGCCAATCTCATATTTACAGGCGGTATGCTGCCACAGCAAATTGGTATACGGGATATCATTAGTTTAGCTCACCAAAAACATAAGCCGGTTATTGTCGGGGGCCCTGATCCTACATCTCAACCGAATCTTTATCAGTCTGCTGATTATCTTGTTCTTGGAGAAGGTGAGATTACTATTCCAATGTTTTTAAATGATCTGGCGAAAGGAAGTAAGAGCGGTAAATATGTATCGTCTGAATATGCTGATATGACCCAGGCAGTTGTGCCAAGATTTGATCTGATAAACTTTGACAATTATATACACCTGAATATACAAGTTACACGCGGCTGTCCTTTTACCTGTGAATTTTGTGATATAATTGAGTTATATGGCAGGAAACCGCGTTCTAAAACTCCCGAACAAATGATCAGAGAACTTCAGGCTTTATACGATCTGAACTATCGTGGTCATATTGATATTGTTGACGACAATTTTATCGGTAACAGGAAGCAGGTAAAAGAAACTCTACGGGCAATAAAAGCGTGGTCACAAAAAAATAAATACCCCTTTTATTTTGGAAGCGAAGCTTCAATTAATCTGGCAGATGATGATGAGCTTCTGGAATTGATGAGAGATGTTGATTTCCGGCTGGTATTTACCGGTCTTGAAACGTCGGAGGATGAAGTATTAGAAAAAGCCAATAAGAAAACAAATATGAATAGATCTATTGTTAAAGCGATAGAAAAAATCAGTTCGTATGGTATGGTAGTCAACGCAGGATTCATCATAGGTTTTGACAATGAGAACGGACAAACCGCAAAAAGAATGAATGCATTTATACAGGATACCGGTATATGCACTGCTATGCTGGGATTATTATATGCTTTGCCCAACACAAAATTAACCAGGCGATTGCATCTGGAGGGAAGATTATTTGAAGAGTTTTCGATTTTTACTGATAATAAAACTCAAATTGATCAGGCCTCCAGCGGTTTAAACTTTATAACGCTGAGACCCAGGATAGATAT
>DATICR010000150.1:0-2308 GCA_035456745.1 Ignavibacteriaceae bacterium | reverse complement strand
ATTTCGTTAATTAAGATTGTTTTTGAATTGATAATATCGCGATTGCGAAAATACAAACTTCCCCTGTGAAATCAAGTGATTTCTATATTCGTGAAAAAAATCTTCTGCAGGAATTGTGAGAAATTTATTGCTTCAATTATTATTTTGGCTTATGTTTCATTTTCGGCTATCGGCTAAAAAGAAATTAACTGTGTGTCTTTAATTACCCATACTTCATTAATTTTTTGTTATAATTTGAGTGATGTCCCCGGAATTATGCGCACAAACGAAGAATTGTACCAGGTGAAGGTCTGAATCTGACTACTATGAAATGCAGAGAAGTTAAATATTATTTAAATGATTACCTCGGCGGCAAATTAATCGATGAAATGAGGAATGAGATTTGGCTTCATCTGAACAAATGTCATTCCTGCAGAAAGCGATCGGGCGAATTAAAAGTAATCCTTAAATCATCGGGAACATTGCATAAAGAAATACATCAGGGGGGAGAATTATGGGAAGGTATCTCCGAACTGAGTGAGAATGATCCTGAATTTAATCTGCCGGCTATTCTTTATTCCCCTCTGAAAAGAAAGGATGCACCCCAGTACGAATTAAAGTTCAGAAAACGGTTTATCCGTTCAAAGTGGATTGGGATTGGTGCTCCCTTTAGTGCTATCCTGGTCGCTGTATTAATTTCCGTCCTTTATTTTTCAAAAACCACCCCGGCTTTCTGGCAGGTCGAATCCCTCAAAGGGACGCCGGTCGCAGGCAGCGTAAAGATTGATGATTCAGGTATACTACCCGTAGGTGAATGGCTGACAACAGATTCTCGTTCCAAAGCAAGGTTAAAGATGGGAATGACGGGTGAGGTTGACGTTGATCCCGGAAGCGCAGTTCAGCTTGTCAGTACAAAAGAAAATGATTATAAAATTTATCTGAAACTGGGTAAAATTCATGCAAAAACATGGGCACCGGCAAATCTTTTCTCGGTGATTATCCCGTCTGCTTATGTTATCGATCCCGGGGGCACTTACACAATTGAAGTAGATAAGAGCGGTTCATCATTCCTGCAGGTTTCCAACGGGAATGTTGTCATCAAATCAGGGAGTGATAAAGAGATCGTACCGGCAGGTGCTGTTTGTGAAACTATGAAAAACAGAGATCCGGGAACACCTTATTTGTTAAATACCTCGACTGAATTTAAAGAAGCTTTATCCAGATTTGATTTCGGTAACCGTACACAGGAGGATCTTGAAGCTGTTTTAGATAATGCCGGGGTAAAAGATGCACTAAGTCTGTGGTACCTGCTGAGGAATGCCAGACCAGATGATGTACAATTAATTTATAACAAACTGGCAGAATTGGTTCCTCCGCCCGGAGTAGTGACCTGTGAGGGAATAAAAAACGGGAACGGCAGTATGCTGCTGTTATGGTGGGAGAAGCTTGGTTACGGTAAAAAATCATTATGGAATTCGATAAAAGGTTAGTTAACAACACTCCATTTTTTTCTTTCTTCTTCATTAATAAATAATTAGATTCTAAATACGTGAATTGATTAGTTATTAATTTCACAGTCAATTTAATACGGGGAGGAAATTATGAACTGGACTCTACTGATAGAAAACTGGGCCGACCGGCATCATCCCAAATGGATTGATTATCTCCGTATCCTCCTGGGTATTATCCTTCTCCTGAAAGGAATCGCTCTTATAATTAACCGTGAGCAGGTTATTCTTAACATGGAGATGAGCAATATCGATGTTTTTTCTTTCCTTGTAACTTCCCAGTATGTTCTTGTTTTTTATATAGCAGGAGGTCTTCTTGTTGCAATAGGACTTCTGACGAGGATAATTGTTCTCTTCCAGATCCCGATTCTTATAGCAACTATAATTTTCATCGATTATCACAAAGGATTATTTGCACTTAACTCTGAACTGATCTATTCAATTCTTATCCTGGGTCTGCTGATATTCTACCTGATATACGGATCAGGGAAGATATCTGTGGATAATCTTCTGAGTAAAACCAGGAAATCTGAATAAATAATTCCTGTGTGCTGCCTTTTAGCTCACGGAACACTAAGTGTAGTTATTTTAACGCCTGAATAATCACGGAGTAAAACCATCCCGCCTCGATTGATTTTATGCGAATGCAGATGGGAATACTCCTCTTGTTCCCCTGATATTATTTCTATCTTACAGCCAGGGAAACTTTTCACTGGATTATTACATAAAAAAGCATAAGGACAGGTAAAATAATCGAAGATTTACCAGTCAGAATTAAAATCCTTTTTTAGTCGGATAACGAAAATAAATTTAACTCTGAT
>DATICR010000149.1:0-2656 GCA_035456745.1 Ignavibacteriaceae bacterium | reverse complement strand
ACCAGGAATATTCCCGTTATAATAAATATTCCATATTTCATACAGGCTCCTCATATTTTTCTAAATTTTTGTTTTTAATATACTCTCTCTCCTGCATCCTTTGCAAGCTACTTTGAGTCATCTTTGTTATTTTTAATATCAATCTTATAGTAGATGACTAAGAATATTTAGACAACTGTTTTTCGGAATCGTAATCCTGCTCTTTACAATTGCAATTGGAACTGCAGGCATATTACAATTGAAAAATGGCATATTCCTGATGCATTTTACATGATAGTCATCACTATTTCACCCACAGGCTTCATCGGGATACATCTATCGATCCGGGCAGGATTATTATTCACCACAGGTTTAGATTCAGTTTCTTCCTCAACAGCGTTTTTGATTAAGAAACCGCAGTTTCAAGTATGGTAATTGTCTGATTTGTTGAATCGAGTTCGGCATTAACCCCAACAGGCAGAATAAATTTATCCTTAACATGACCGAATGACATACCATAAACCACCGGGATGTTTAAATCTCCCAACCTGTTTTTAAGGACTTCAATTAATGTAAATGATGTGTCGAACGAAGTCTTAACCGAAGGTTTACAATCCCTGAAAATACCAAGAGCAACTCCGGCAGCTCCTTCAAATTTACCCGCCATTCTGAGTTGAGTAAGCATCCGATCTATTCTGTAGGGATCCTCCTCCATTTCTTCCAAAAAGATAATTTTACCCCTTGTATTTATATCATACGGAGTACCGATAAGTGAGACTACAACCGATAGATTGCCGCCGATTAATTCTCCCCTGCCCAAACCTTCTGTAATGGTTAAAGGTTTAAATTCTTCATTATCATTTTCTGGAGGTGCATTAACTATTTTTATTTTTTCATCTCCATCAATAAGAAGCTTTCTGAAATATCCTTTTGTGTAATCGCTGTATGTTGAAATTCCAACCGGACCGTGGAAACATACCATTCCGGTTTCTTTATAAATTCCATAAAGCAATGAAGTTACGTCACTAAAACCCATAAATACTTTAAGATTAGATTTTATTGTATTGTAATCCAGAAGCGGTAAAATTCTTGTACAACCATAGCCTCCCCGTGCACAAATAATACCTGCCACGTCCATTCTTTTAAACATTGTCATCAGGTCTGCTGCACGCTGATTATCAGTTCCGGAAAAATATCCATTCCTGGAGAGAATATTATTGGTATAAACAACATTAAAGCCGAGTTCATTCAGATTTTTAATTGAATCCTTCAGTTCCTGACCGGTTATATAGCTACCGGGGGCAACAAGTCCGATTGAATCACCGGGTTTTAGTTTCTGCGGTTTAATTTTTTCGATGGGTAAGTTCAAGGGCAATGAATTGTTAAAGGGAATCATTGCCCCTATTGAAGCAATCCCTACGGCTTTTACAAAGTTTTTTCTTTTCATTTATCCTACTTTAATTCTTATATCGACTACGAATAAATTATTATTCTCATCTACTATTAATGGATTCAAATCACATTCAGTGATATCCTCATTATCAAGCATCATTTGTGCGACTGATTTAACTGTATTCTTAATCCTTTCAATATCAGCCGTCTTCTCTCCCCTTACACCTTTCAATATTTTTCCCATTTTAGTACCGGAAATCATCTCATCAATATCTTTCCCGGTTAAATAAGCGGAACGCATGGCAGTATCTTCAAGTACTTCGACATATTTGCCTCCGCTTCCAAACATTACCATGGGACCAAAATCATTATCGCGAAATCCTCCTATTAGAATCTCATATCTTGTTTTAATAAAAGGCTGAATCAGAAACGAATCAATGCTTATATTTTTTCCCTTAAAATCCGTAATCATCCTGGCTACTTCTTTCAGCAGATCTTTTTTTGATTTAATGTTTAGCCGAACAGCATTCAATTCTGTCTTATGTATTATGCCTTCACCAGATGCTTTAAGCACTACAGGGAAACTGATCTCTGCATTTTTCAATTCTTCATATTTAAAATAAGAAGATCTAACTACCGGCAGTTCATATTTTTCAGCTAAAGCAGAAATTTTTTCTCCGTTTAAAAATCCCGTCCCCGCATTAAAATTAAACCTGTTATCCACATCCGGTGTTAATCTCTTATTCCCATTCTTCCTAATCTTAAAATAAAGCATATTGGATAAAACGACAGCCGGATCTTCAGGATTTCTGAATAACGGAATTTTAAACTTTGAATTTTTCCTATACTCTTCCCAGAATTCCGGAAGAGGCATTACTGTCTGAAGCAGCGGTTTAACTGATTTTATGCTGTTTATCATTTCTATTACAGGCAGAGCTTTAACCATAATCGGTTCAACAAAAATTGAAATGACAGCGTCGACATTTTTATCATTCAGCAGCAGATTTATTGAATGATAATATCCTTCAGCAGTTCCTCCGGGAAGAAGATCAACGGGATTATTTACACTTCCTTCGGGATGTACAATTTCCCTCAGTTTCTTTTTCGTTTCATCTGTCAGATCAGCGAGCTTCAATCCGTTCTTTTCAATTGAATCCACTGCAAGAATTGCCGGACCTCCTGCATTTGTGATGATAGCAATCTTTTCCCCTTCAGGGAGCGGGAAATTTTCAAATCCTTTAGCAGTATTAAATAATTGGTTAAGATCATTTGTCCTGATAAGATT
>DATICR010000148.1:0-11452 GCA_035456745.1 Ignavibacteriaceae bacterium | reverse complement strand
GGGATCATATTTTGCTGAAAATTCAAAAAGAGTAAAATAATCGTTAGCAAAATTTCCTATTTCCGCGGGTTGGATATCGATATCGCTGTATTCGTACACATACGGATTCATCTCCAGCTTAAAATTTGTGAATGCAAGTGTATTGGAAAAATCAAGTTTGTTTTGTGCATCAGGATCAGCTGCATCGCCGTCATACATCTCGGCACATATATCAACGTTTTGTGCGGCGAGAGCTATGTCATAGGAATCAGTTGCGGAGCACATTGCGAAGAGGAATCCTCCCTGTCCCACGAAATTTTTAATATCCAATGAAACAGTCTTCATCATTTCGGAAACCTTTTTGAATCCATTCTTCTTAGCATCATTTTCATACATTATCTGATTATCAATATACCACTGTGCATTACTGAAGCTTGCATAAAACTTTCCATACTGACCTGTGAAATCCTCGTGATGGAGATGAAGCCAGTCATATTTAGAAAGATCGCCTTTCAGGATCTCATCATTCCATATTTTATCATATGGTATCTTTGCGTATTCGAGAGCAAGGGTAACGGCATCATCCCAGGGCATAAATCCCGGTGGTACATACACAGCTATCTTCGGAGCTTTCTCAAGTCTCACAACGTCCATATTATTATCATCGCTCTGTACAGTCGAATAAATTTCTGTTGACTGCGGGGTTGAGAGAAGATCAAATGCGACTCCTTCGATTCTGCACTCCACAGCAATTTTATCATTATAATCAATCATAAAAGAACCGCCGCGGTAGTTTAAGAGCCAGTCGGATTTTATTCCCTGCTGCAATGCATGATATGTAATTCCATAAGCTTTAAGATGATCGGTCTGCTGCAGATCCATATATATCAGAATTTTTGACTGTGCAAAAACTGATGCCTGAAACATGAATAACAGGATTAAAAGGATTTTATTAAGCATACTAAATTTTCACATTTAAAAAATTAAAGGCGATTAAGATAATCGCCTTCATAAATACACTGAATCAATTAATTGATCAAGCCGATTTCCTATCCGCATCAAGATAAATAGGTTCTGCTCCTTTTTCTATCACATCTCTTGTGATAATGCACTTATCGACATTCTCCTTATTAGGAAGTTCATACATTACATCAAGCATAAATTCTTCCACGATTGATCTCAGAGCACGGGCACCTGTTTTTCTTTCCATAGCTCTTTTAACTATTGAATCAATGGAGAAAGGATCAAATTCCAGTTCTACGCCGTCAATCATAAACAACTTTTTATATTGTTTGAGTATGGCATTTTTAGGTTCCGTGAGTATACTTTTCATTGCCTCCTCGCTTAATGCGTGCAGAGGTGCGGTAACAGGGAGTCTGCCGACGAGTTCAGGTATCAATCCGAATCTCAGCAGATCTTCCGGTTGAATAAACGAAAGTAAATCCTCTTCCGAATTTTTACTTTTCAGATCATCGCGGGAAAATCCCATCTTATTTTTATTAATACGAGCGGCAATAATTTTATCGATTCCGTCAAAAGCACCGCCGACAATAAAAAGAATATTTTTAGTATTCACATTTATTAAGCTCTGTTCCGGATGTTTTCTTCCTCCTTTTGGAGGCACACCGGCCATAGTACCTTCAAGAATTTTGAGCAATGCCTGCTGGACACCTTCACCTGAAACATCTCTTGTAATAGAAGTGCTTTCACTTTTGCGCGCGATTTTATCTATTTCATCGATATAGACGATGCCTTTTTGTGCACGTTCCAGGTTATAATCTGCTGCCTGAAGCAGATGAACGAGAACAGTCTCGACATCATCACCTACGTAGCCTGCCTCAGTCAATGTTGTTGCATCGGCAATCGCAAAGGGTACTTCAAGAATCTTTGCCAGAGTTTGAGCCAGCAAAGTTTTACCCACGCCCGTAGGTCCGATTAAAAGTATATTGCTCTTTTCAATTTCAACATCATCCAGTTCGAAAAATGAACCCCGGGAGTTTATTCTTTTATAATGATTATGAACTGCAACCGACAATATTTTTTTAGCTCTTTCCTGCCCTATCACATATTCATCAAGAGTTTTTTTGATTGTCCCGGGAGTAGGAATTTGCGTTGATTTTGTTTTCGTATTTGAATAAGCAGCGAGATTATTCCTGAGAATATCCACACTGCTTGATATACAAATATCACAAATATAAACATCGGGTCCCGCTATCATGCTGCCGACTTCACTTCCATCGCGGCCGCAAAAAGAACATTTAACTATTTTTTGACCCTGTTTCTTTCCCATACTTAACTCGTTTTGTTTTTTAATTTAATTATTTCATCCCTTGCATCATCAAGATATAGGGAGTTCGGGTATTTTGCAAGGAGTTCTTCATATTTTTCAACAGCTTTAGAGGAATCATTTAAACCAAATTCATAAATCCTGCCCATTAAATATAATGCTTTATCAGCATAAATGTTTTTATCGCCTTCATCTAAAATTTTTTGAAGCATTTCAATACTTTTATCATTATTACCTGCAGCAAGTTCCATTTCCGCCTCCCTCAGCTCAGCGATACTATGAAGCATGAAAGCTTTCGGATTTTGTGAAACAATCTGATACTTTTCTGCAGCCTCACTAAATTTTTTCTGATCCGCAAGAAACTCAGCATCTGCAAATCGTACTAATTCAGACGAATCAATAACATTAGTGTTCAATAATAGCGATAATTCTATTGCATCATTAGCATAATTATCACTTAAATTAGTCAATATTTGGGCCAATTGATTTTTGGCTTCTTTAAAATTCCCTTTATAGAAATCAATCCTTGCCAATAAATATTTACTGCCGTTTTGAATATCTTCCGAGGCTTTGACTCCACTCACAACCTGTTGAAAATATTTCCCGGCTTCATCAAGATTACCTGATATTAGTTCAATTTTACCTGATTCCATCTCTGCCTGAGGTTCGAAAGATGAATTACGGTCACCATTTATAATCTTATCAAAATACTGTTTTGAACCTTGAAGATCTCCCTGGCTATACAATTTCAATTCCCCCAGCCGAAGGTAAGATTCAGAAGCCACTTCTGTATTAGGGTATTGATTTATTATATCTGTATAAGCTTTTATAATATCATCAACTTTATCCTGATTTACAGAATTAAAATTATGGTAGGGTTTCCAGTTATCGCCTGTATTTTCTTCAACCTGGGCTTCAAGTGTTTTAGCATAACCGAGTTTCGCTCTTGATATCTGGGGAGAATCAGAAAATTTATCAATGATTTCATTATAGTATTCCGCAGCGGTTTTATAGTTTCCGTCGTCATAAATCAATTCAGCGAGTCTGATAAGATCAGAGCCCTGGCGATTTTTTTCTTTATCAATTTTCAAATACAAATCAAAAGCCTTCCGGTAATCTTTATTTTCAACATAAAGTCGTGCAAGCAGATAGTTTATACTTTCATTATCGTCAGCATTGTCTTCAAACACCTCAATAGTTTTTTGCAGTGCATCTGTTTTACTGATATAATTAAACATTTTATTCTGAACGTTGGTGATCTGCTCCGGCACCTTTTTCAGAATTGATGCATATTCCTCTGCTGCTTCCGTAAATCTCATTGTGAGTGCATACAAGTCTGCAAGCTGATACGAAAAGATCACAGGATCTGTACTTTCATCCTTGCCCTTTTTAAGGATCTCAATGGCCTTATCGAAATCCCTCCTTTCAAGCACAAAATCACCAATTATCCTGTATTTCATAGGATCAGGAGGAAGCTTCTGAAGCCCTTCATCCCAAACTTTGTATGCTTCAGTAGTGTTCCCCATCAGATAATAAGTTGATCCAAGCAAGCCATACATATTTGCATCAGGAGGAAATTTCTTCATTCTATCCTGAATTATCTGCAGTGATCCCTGGTAATCTTTCAGCTGAATATAGACATTGTTTAGTGCTTCAAAATACTGAAAATCCTCAGGGTGCTGGTTATACAATTCCTGGTAAATTGATTTAGCCTTTTCAAGCTGTCCCGCCTGCAGATATCCCTGTCCCAGCAAATACCGCTGCTGAATTGATATATCATTCTGAGCAAAGCAAAAACTAATTCCAAAAATTATTAAAATGAATATTTTCTTATACATAAATCAAATATGTCCAAATTTAGTCGTGCGTTCAAGTGGATAACATCTGGATAATTACTAATCAAAATATTGAAATTATTTAAAAGATGGGATGATTGATTTAAATGTGGCTAAAGCCCTGATATTACTATAGATTTTTAATCCGTCGGTTAAAACCGACGGCAATGCGGTTAAAACCGACGGCAATGCGATTAAAACAGACGGCAGTGCGGCTAAAACAGACGGCAAATTGACGATACCAATTCAAAAGAGTTTTGAGATAAACTCTCCAATAAAATATCCGATTGCTGCTATCCCAAAGCCAACCACGAACATGTCAAATCCGCTGCGGAAAATTCCGCGTCCTGTAAAGAAGCTTCTTGCAGCGCCGACGCCAAAGTGAGCGAGCATTGCTATAGTAAAAGCTGTCCACATTGCCGTAGCACCTGTCAGAAAAAAGAACGGGAAGACGGGAATCAGTGCCCCGACAGCAGTTGCAAGTCCCGTAATCCATCCTTCACGGATGGGACTCATATTAGCCTCCCCAATACCAAGTTCAACTCTCACCTTTTCTTCAAGCGCCTGTGCAGGATCCTTCATCACTTCGCCTGCAAGATTGGCCGAATCCTCCCTGCTCATCCCTTTAGATTCATAAATCAGGGCAAGCTCTTCCGTTTCGAGTTCCGGCATCAACAAAATTTCTTCCTTCTCCATTTTACGTTCGTGATCATACACTTCCTTCTCACTGATAGCGGCAAGATAACCGGAAGAGCCCATTGAAAGAGCATCGGCAAGCATTCCCGAAATACCGGAGATCAGAATAATATGGGGAGCAACACTTGCGCCAATCATTCCTGCTATCAATCCGAAGTTTGCAGTCAATCCGTCATTAAAACCATAAACAACATTCCTTAAAAGTCCGCCTGATTCCGAACGGTGCCAGGGTTCTTCGCTTGTGCCTTTAATATCCATCAGGCTGTTTGCGTGCCCGGCGGAATCCTTTGCAAGCTGTAGAGCAATATCCTTTGTTTCCTTATCGGTACTTGTTTTATGCAGGCTAAGATATGATTTAACCTCCTCCGCCTCTTCATTCATCAGGGCTTTTGATAATATCCATACACCGAATTGATTTGCGAGCCACACAAGTGATTTTGCCTTAAAGGACGGCTGGTCATCCTTCAGTTTAACATCATGCTTTAATAATAAATCACGCCAGACCTTAATATGTTTTTTTTCGACCTCTGACAGCCGTCCGTATATATCTTTCTTTTTATCATTTTTTTCCAATCCGGATAAAACCTTATACAGGTAAGAAGCATCTATTTCCTCCTGCAGGTGATTTTTCCAGACGGATATTGATTTATTATTTGACATACTTTTTTTCAATTTAGAATTGCAATTATACGAATTTTCGGATTAAGAATGCTTGGGAAAACGAACATTGAAAATCAATTGGATTAAAATGAGGAAGGATAGAAGGATTCCGGTCACAATCAAGACTGCCACGATCTCATTCATAATAGAATCCAATCATGGCAGTCATTGTTTAACTGATTTCGTAATTACAAATTAATCAATTAGAAAATCCGCAAAGTCTCTAATACCACAAATGCAGCTGCACCAAAAATGTATCATCGGTTATTTCCGGATGCTCCATCTGGAAACGGTATTGCGGTCTGACTTCAATGAAGCTGTAGGGGTGGATTTCAAACCCGACTATCAATCTTGATATATCATCTTTTTCGACATCAGTTAAAGGATCAAACCTGTCATACCTTACAACTGCTTCCACTCCTTTGAATAATCTATAAGCTCCTTCAATCATTAATGCGCTTGAGGCCGAATCCTGCTTCACATAATTATTAGCAATATCGTATTCACCCAACAATGTAAAATCACCTATGCCTATTCCGGCATAACCTCCATACATCTGAGTTTCCGGAAATATATATTTACTTCCCTGGAAGATCTGCTGTTTGAAAATGGCAATTGAACCTCCTATCATTAAAGCAGCGACATCTGATATTACCGGATTGAAAACAAGATTTGCAATGTAGGATGGATCAGTTACAAAAACATTGGGGGTTCTTGGATTGCCGACACTGGCGGTGATAAAAGCAAAATCAGAAATGTACTGGCCGACTTCCACACCACTTTCAATATAACGCGGATCAAAAATTAATCCTCTCTTTGTGGCACCCGGTGTTATCAGTCCGAGATCCCCTCCCCTTGTATATGCCGTATGATCATCAAGTCTGATTCCATAATTCGGCGTAAATGTTCCTCCTTTAATATAACCGTCATTGGGGAGTATATGGGCGATACCGTACGCTTCCCAGATTTGCCAGATAAAATCATAACGGGCAAAGATGCTTATCTTTTCCGAGAGATCAACATTAGTATAAATGGAACCAGACATACTCTGGAAATCGATTCGTTTATGTCCCTCGGTAATATAAAGATAGGAATTCCCTCTGAAATCCAGTCCATATTGAATGTTATCGCCGATATTCTGACTCATCGGAAATTCTTTGTCCACTCTTTCCATCGGCAGCACATTTTTCCCAAATGCAAATCCCCCGGAATTTCTCAATAGACCGCCCGTTGGATTAACATGGCAGTCTGCACACGTCCCTCCCTGTCTCAGAGCAAATCTTGGCAATGCATAAAGCTCATTAACAGAAAGGAGAATAACTAAACCATATAGTAAAAAATGAAATAGTTTCATAGTCCTCCCGGTAATAAATAGTTGAATTTGCGTGAATATTAAATTTAAAGATAAATCTGAACAGAAATCTAAAGAGATATTCCCAAAAAATCATCTTTTAACCGACTTATGCGGTTTATCTCATTATTTGATTTTCTTTAATAGTAATTTCATTCCGTAAAAAGTGCCGGAAGGTCGATAATAATTATGGATTTGGCAGTCCGGATTTATGGATTATTACATTGCTATAAAAGACATTCTTACTTAACTTTATTGCTTTCTTTTAAACACTTAGAATGAAGAAAATATTAATCCTTGGTTCTACCGGTTCCATTGGCATAAATGCCTTAAATGTTATAAGAAATTTTCCCGGAAAATTCCGGATTTCGGGATTGACTGTTAACAGCCGCATCGATTTACTTCTGCCGCAGATTGAAGAATTTACCCCTGAATTTGTCGTGGTAAGGAATGCCGAACCTTCCAAAGAATTACGGCAAAGGATTGGCAGGAAGATAGAAATACTTTCAGGTGATGAGGGATTAATTGAAGCTTCTGCTTCGGCTGATTATGATTTTTTGATTAGTGCTATGGTGGGTTTTGCAGGGCTAGCTCCTACAGTCGAAGCCGTCAAAAGAGGAAAAAGAATTGCACTTGCCAATAAAGAAACCCTGGTAGCGGCCGGCGAACTGGTGAAAAATCTTGTTGAAAAGCACAATGCTGAAATCATACCGGTCGATTCGGAACACAGCGCCATTTTTCAATGCTTAATAGGAGAATCCTCTGCTGAAGTTGAAAAGCTGATTTTGACGGCTTCCGGCGGCCCATTCAGGGAAAAAGGGAAAGAGGAATTCCAAAAAATCAGCGTTGAAGATGCACTTAATCACCCTAACTGGAAAATGGGAAATAAAATAACGATTGATTCGGCTACTATGATGAACAAAGGATTGGAAGTGATTGAAGCCCACTGGCTTTTTAATTTACCTCAAGAGAAGATTGATGTACTGATTCACCCTCAGTCAATAGTACATTCCATGGTTCAGTTTGTTGATGGTTCTATCAAAGCCCAGATGAGCCTGCCGGATATGAAGCTGCCGA
Organism: Ignavibacteriaceae bacterium; assembly: GCA_035456745.1. Taxonomy (GTDB): domain Bacteria; phylum Bacteroidota; class Ignavibacteria; order Ignavibacteriales; family Ignavibacteriaceae; genus DATFVA01. The sequence continues at coordinate 3,567 of DATICR010000148.1, read as the reverse complement.
TCCAGTATGCATTAACTTATCCGGAAAGACTGCCTAACAATTTTCCACGGACAAATTTTCCAGATATATCGGGACTAACATTTTCAACACCTGATTTGAATAAATTCGAATGTCTTAAGCTTGCATATGATACTCTGGAATCAGGCGTGACAGCTCCCTGTACCCTGAACGCCGCAAATGAAATAGCGGTGGCTAAATTTCTGAGAAAAGAGATAAAATTTCCGGATATTCCTGCATTAATATGTAATGCGCTTGAACATTTTGATAACCATAAAAATCCGGAACTTGAAACGATTATCGAGCAGGATAAGTTGACCAGAAATTACGTAACGAACCTGGTCTGATTTTGTGCAGGAACAATTTTTGTATTACTGCATCTAATTTATAAATAGGAGAAAACTCACTTAATGGAGTATATAATTTATTTTGCGATTACGATTGGTATTCTTGTCTTTGTACACGAATTCGGTCACTTCGCTTCTGCAAAACTTACCGGTATGCGTGCCGATATTTTCGCTATCGGATTTGGAAAACGATTATTTGGATGGAATAAGATAACCGGGTTTACCTTTGGCAATTTACCTAAAGATTTTGATGGTCAGGGTAATACGGATTACCGATTATGTCTGCTTCCTCTCGGCGGATACGTTAAGATTGCCGGAATGGTTGACGAAAGTTTTGATGTAGAATTTGCCGATAAAGAACCGCAGCCATATGAATTTCGTGCGAAACCTGTCTGGAAAAAGGTAATAGTAATATCTGCCGGCGTAATAATGAATCTACTGCTCGCTCTATTAATTTTCTGGGGCGTAAATTATTTCCAGGGGAAACAGATTATTACCACTACTACAATCGGATATGTTGCACCGGGAAGTACAATCGATTCTCTTGGTTTTAAAACAGATGATAAGATTCTGGCTATAAACGGTAAAGCGGTTCGCAACTGGGATGAAGTCAGAACTGATATCTTTGTGAATACAATCGGCCAGGATGTTAATGTTAAGCTTAAAAGGGATAATACTATAAAAGATATTACCATCCCAAGGAAATTAATTCCGGAGAATGAATCCGGCGAAAGATTTCTGACACCTGCAGGTTTTCAGCCTGCAATTGCTGAAGTGACTAAAAACTCTCCTGCAGAAAAAGCAGGTGTAAAAAAAGGCGATATATTTCTGAGAATAAACGGAGAAAAGATTTACGGCCTGCAGCAGACAATAGATATAATCTCCGGTCATAAAAATACCACCATGCCGCTGGTTGTTGAACGGGGGAGAGATACCGTGCAGTTGTCCGTTACTCCAGATACAGCAGGACTTATTGGAGTCGGACTTGTTGTAAATCCCAACGCACCGGTTGAATATCAGACCTATGGTTTCTTCGATTCGTTCTATTACGGATGGATGGATATTGTTAATATGACCGATCTTACTTTCAGCATGGTCGGTAAAGTTATCGGAGGTAAGGTTGCATTTGGGAAAGCATTCGGAGGTCCCGTCAAAATTGCTCAGCTTGCAGCTAAATCTGCAGACACAGGATTCCTGAACTTCCTGTTTTTCCTTGCACTTTTAAGTTTAAGTCTTGCAATAATTAATATTATGCCTTTCCCTGTCCTAGACGGAGGACATCTTATTATTATTCTTATAGAGGGGGTAATTAAGAAGGAAATCCCGATAAAGGTAAAAGTGGCAATTCAGAATACCGGTTTTGTAATATTACTTCTTCTGATGGCATTCATAATTTATAATGATATAATGAATCTCTAATCTATTTATTTGCCATCAAGGCAGGAAGACACTAAGTTTTTAGAGCGAGACGTCTCGCTCTTTTTTTTTCAAAATATTTCATATCGCCCTGACTATAACAGCACCTACCGCGTGAAATCAGAATACAGATATACCGCTTAAAGTCCCGTTTATCAGCCTATTAAGCCATTAATAATAAATTTCAATTGGCAGTGAAACATTAAAAGTAATTTTGAGTGGGAGGTAAAAGAACCTGCTGATTAAATTGATTTTCTTAGCGATGTTTGATTTTCTTTTAAGGACAAGACAATTATATTTATGACTGATTTTACGCGCAATATTAATCTGACAACCCGGACTTCTGAATTAAACTCAAATTCTCAAATAAAGACGGGAGAGAATATTTCAAGAATAAGCCGAAATAGTGCTTACTGGATTTCGCAAACTGCCGGATGGACAGTATATGCTGCTGCAAATCTTGCAGCCTTATATTCATTTGAAATATTTACCTGGCAGAAAGCTTCACTTTTCATTTTCATCTGTATGATGGGGATTGCCTTAACTCATTACCTCAGAATAATCATTAAAAGAAATAACTGGACCCAGCTACCGCTTAAAAAAATTATACCGGTTGTCCTTATTTCAAGTCTTGTAATCGGAATAATATTATCCGCTATTTTCTTTGCAATAAACCTTACCGGTTACTTTTACAATACAGCCGAATTCAAACCAATGACTCCGGCAATATGGATATTTAATCTCAGCAGCGTAATTCTTTTATGGCAGTTGATTTATTTCTCAGTTTACTTTTTCCGGAATTATAAGAAAGTAGAGATTGAGGCACTTATCTGGGAAGCGGCTGTTAAAGATTTTGAGCTGAAAACTTTAAAGAGCCAGCTTAATCCCCATTTTATGTTTAACGCTCTGAACAGTATAAGGGCATTAATTGAAGAAGATCCCGCATCGGCAAAAACCGCAGTCACAAAACTTTCCAACATCCTCCGTTATTCATTAAGGATAGAGAAAAGTGAAACTGTTTCGCTTGCAGATGAAATGCAGACTGTGAAGGATTATCTGGATCTTGAAAAGATACGATTTGAAGAAAGACTAAATTACTCCACGCAGATAGATGAGAGAGCTGCAAAGATTGAAATACCGCCGATGATGGTGCAGACACTGGTTGAAAACGGAATTAAACATGGTATTTCAAAAATGACCGGCGGGGGGAAAATCACCATTTGTTCATTTATAGACGATTCAAAACTGCATATACAAATTTCAAATACGGGTTACTTTAATGAAGAAGACCTGAAACACGCAACAGGTTTCGGGATCCAGAATACAAAGCACCGGCTAAACTTGTTATACGGGGAGACAGGTATATTTCAAATCAAAAACTCCTCACAAAATGAAGTGCTGGCAGAAATTATTATTCCATCAGGAGGAAAAATAAATGAAAGCTTTATTAGTAGATGATGAACGCCTCGCACGCACAGAACTGCGCAGGCTGTTAAGTCCTTTCAAAGATATAAATATTGTCGGAGAAGCAGTTAATGCAGAGGATGCTCTTGCTAAAATAACACAACTTAATCCGGATCTTATATTCCTTGATATCCAGATGCCGGGGAAAAATGGATTTGAAATGCTTGAGGAATTGGACAGCGTTCCGACCGTGGTGTTTACGACAGCATATGATGAATATGCACTAAAAGCGTTTGAGTATAATGCAATGGATTATTTGCTTAAACCCATTGAACCAAAACGTCTGGAAGATACAGTAAAAAGACTTCTCGAAAAACATAAGAAGGAACAGATTAATGCCGAC
>DATICR010000147.1:0-3954 GCA_035456745.1 Ignavibacteriaceae bacterium | reverse complement strand
TTCCACCCCAATCCAATAAACCCGGTATGGACGAAGAAACCTAATTTTTTAGTTGCACAAAGAACTCAAAGGAATCACAAAGGACACAACGAAATTTTTTACACAAAGAAAATCACAAAGTTCTCAACGAAATTATTTTTTTTAAGAGAGCTTAAATTTTCATAGTATTTTAAGTAACACCAAGTCATCGCTGAAGCGATTTTAATAAAGCACACAAAGAAAAAAAATTACTGGAAGCGTTGTGGACTTACCGACGAAGTCGGTCAATCTTAACGTAGTGTTCTTATGTTTTCTCTTTGTGGTTCAAAAAAAATCTTTGTACTCTTTGTGTGAACTTTGCGTTCTTTGTGCAACTCTTAAAAAGGATTTATTTTTAGTTGCACCTGGTTCTTTTTAAATACTTTGACTAATTTTGTGTGACTTTTATAAAGGGAGATAGGGAAATGACCGAAAATCAAATCAGTAAAATAATTCTTGATTCTGCATTTAAAATTCATAAAACCTTAGGACCAGGATTGTTAGAAAGTGTTTACCGGGAATGCCTGGCATATGAATTAAATAAGAATGGTTTAGAAGTTGAAATAGAAAAACCGGTACCACTTGTATATGAGAATGTCAAATTAGATTGCGGATATAGAATAGATTTACTTGTTGACAAAAAAGTAATCATAGAATTAAAAGTCGTTGATGAATTCAATGAAATTCATACAGCCCAGACTTTAACATATATGAGATTATCGGGGTGCAAACTTGGGATGCTGCTGAATTTTAACACCACATTATTCCGTAATGGAATAAAAAGATTAATTCTATAAATTAATCTTTGTGAACTTACCGACGAAGTCGGTCAATCTTAACGTAGTGCCCTTATGTTTTCTCTTTGTGGTTCAAAAAAAATCTTTGTGCTCTTTGTGTGAACTTTGCGTTCTTTGTGCAACTAATAATAGCGGGCTTCAAAAATCAGGTTTTTCCCTATTGTCCCTTTTCCCGTCCGGTCATAAATTTGGTACTATAGTTTTTTACCTTTAACTTTGTAGTGAGTAATTTAGAAAATATCTGAGAGTATACTCGGCCGGTGCATTAGAAGGGAATAAGTATAATGGGTACAATAGATTTTCTTTACAGTCACAGTCCTAAGCAGAACTTCCTACTACTTACTTTGTACTACCTACTTCATCCTAAATACTCCCTTCAATATGTCAGTCAATATTTAACTAAAACAGGTAATAATTCCCATTTGCCAAATATTGATATGCAGGTCTTCTTTAATTTTTTCCGAAAAGCAGAATTTTCAGGGTATTTATTATAAAAATTCAAAGGGTTCTGAAATAAAACAATGGTACTATTTTTGTTTCAACTATCAATCTTGTGAGTAATTATCTAAAATTTTGATACTGTATTTCTTAAACTATGAGTACTAAAAAAAAGGTCTTAGGGGAGATATAAAATGATTTATGTATTGGTGTTCTTTATAAGTCTCATCATCTCCATTTTTTCTCTGCCGTATGTAATCAGACTGCTTACGAAGCTTGATATTGTCGACAGACCCGACAGCAGAAAGATTCATACGAAACCGATCCCGCGTATGGGAGGAGTGGTGATCTTCATAATCACATTTCTTACTCTCTTCTGCTTTATGCCCGATCTCAATATGCTGCGGCTGATCCTGATTTCCACAACCCTGCTTCTCATCTGCGGAATGGTCGACGACAGGTGGGGACTGAACTGGAAAAAGAAATTTATGATTCAGTTCGCTGCGGCAGCTTCAGCGGTTGCATTCATTGCCCCGATGTTCGAAGATATAAGATTTTTAACTGTAATAATCCCTTCGCCCTGGAGTTATATACTCCTTACATTTTTTATCGTGGGTGCCGTGAATTCAATAAACCTGCTCGATGGGATGGACGGACTTGTAACCGGATTTGCACTTATAGTATTCTTTATGGTATTCTGGCTTGCTTATATTGTGCATAATACATTCCTCGCTATAATGTGCGCCGCTCTTGTGGGAAGTACCCTCGGATTTCTTAAATATAATGCTTACCCCGCAAGAATTTTCCTGGGAGATGCGGGATCTTTGGTGCTCGGAATGTTTATGGTTTTTTCCGCACTTCTTATTACTCCTCATTTTAACGGCGGCAGAAATATCAGTATGACTTTCCCGCTTATTCTGCTGGGACTGCCGATAATCGATACTTTAAAAGTAATGACAATCAGAATATGGAATGGAAGAAGTCCTTTTCTGCCCGATAAAAATCATTTTCATCATATGCTGATGAACAGTAATCTCAGGCAGAAAACAATTGTTTTCATCCTTCAGATTATATCAATCGGTTTCATTCTGATGGCTTATCTCTACCTGATCGGCTCGAAATTTTTTGCCCTTGCCATTTTTATTTTGTTCGCTCTTGGAATAATATTCATAAAACCTTTGCTAAAAAGAATTGTACATTCGGTACCGGTAAAAACAAAAATTGAAAATATGATTAATAGCGTACCGGCTTCATACATCGCACTGTATAAGAAATTCCTGATACCGTTTTCAATATTTACCGCGGCACTGCTGATAACATTCCTTCTGCCGGGAAGATCGGGAATGCCTGTACTGACAAAACTGATTCTTATAACATCCTGCTCTGCACTTTTTTTCATTTCACATTACCAGTACCTGAAAAACGGGGTATACAGTGAAACATATGTATTGATAAATCTGCTCATTTTTTCAGCGGTGGCCAGTATTTCGTCTCCCCTGATAAATGCGGTTACTTACGAAAAAGGGATAAGCGATTTCTTCGTAAGATTCGCTGATATTTTTCTGATTTTCTTTATCGTGGTTTTCCTCCTTACAAGAGAGAGACTCTTCTCCCAAAAATCTGCATTCCTCTCAGGCATCGACCTGATAATAATGGTCTTAATTTTTCTGATGACTGTTGTACAGAATTTCGCAAAAACTCCGGGAATGGATTTTCCCGCCATCCATTTGCTTTTGGGCTTCGGCATTTATATGTGGTATAAAATAATAATCAACTGGCGCACCCGCTATGCCCGGGGTCTATTCTATTTCTCCTTCGTCCTGCCAATCGGCTCTTTGCTCCTGATGATTATATTATAAATTCCCAAATCACGATGTCGATTGATTATATATCGTTCCGGATTAAATATTTGTAGAAAATAATCTCGATAAAAAAAATTAAGCCCCGTAGAGGCGCTATAAAATGGGTAACTCCCATTCACTGCTACTTCTTTTTTTCAGTATTTCCTTCTTTTGAAATAAATTTTTTTCTGATTTTCCGCGGTCTTTTTTTCCCATGTGTTCCGCGCCAGATTTTGCCCTTTTTAGATTTTCTATCGCCTCTTCCCATCTTTAATCCTAAATTAAATTAATGAATTTTGATTTTATCTATCCCACAGCATCTATTTCCTCGCCTTCCAAATCAATTCCCGAATTTTCGCTTTAGTGCTTCAACTACAACAGGTGGAACAAAATCACTAACATTACTCTGCAGACTTGCCAGGTTCCGAACTATTGAAGAATTTAAATAGGTATATTTTTCACCCGGCATCAAGAACACAGTTGCAATATCGCTTGCAAGTTTCCTGTTCATTAAAGCCATCTGGAACTCATATTCAAAATCACTCACCGCCCTTAAACCTCTGATTATTCCTATTGCTCCAACTTGATGTGCATGCTCCACTACAAGCCCATCAAATGAATCCACAGCTATATTATCATATTCCTTAAGACTTTCTTTCAGCAGATAAATTCTTTCTTCAAGAGAAAAAAGAGGTGTTTTGCCTGGATTTACGGCAACAGTTATAACAATCGAATCAAATAGTTCTTTTGCCCTTTTAATTATATCTATATGACCATAAGTAATTGGATCAAAAGTACCCGGATAAATAACTTTTCTCATTTTATTTCCTTAAGAGAAAATAAAGAAAATTACTAAAACA